>CAUZRT010000009.1:0-24543 GCA_963582235.1 Lentisphaeria bacterium | reverse complement strand
CTCCGGGGGGCGGGGCCGCCCCGACTCCAGGATGTGGCAGCATCATCTCTGGGAAAATGGCTATGTCGCTGATGCCTGATCAAACGGGCCCAAACGTCCTCCGCTGCCCTGGGGCCCTCGACGGGAAGAATTCATGGGAGCAGCCGGCCGGCGATCCTGAACACCGAGTCTATGGGATGCGGGAAATCAAGCGTAGCGACAACTTTCTAAAAAACTGGCGAATCCTCCGTGGTGCGATCACCAACAACTACCTTTTAGAACCCTGGGGGGCCGATGGTTCCTTTATTGTGCCTTATGGCACACCCAGCAACTTCGCATACATCATGGATGCCAACGGTTACGAGCATGGTTTCGGTCTCAGCCACCAGCAGGAACATTCAGCCGCCGTTTCTGATCCTCAGAGTAGCGGTACTTCACACTTCATTGTTCGACATCTGCGTAATGGAAACATGGTTTTCGCCGACGGCCACGTGGAAGGCAAAGCACCTTTCCAACTTTCTCAACTGGGTTTCGAGTGGTATATCGACGAAGAAACCTTCATTCCGCAGCGTCCGCCGTGAACACCGGTCACCCTGCGGACCGGCTTGACTTAACCCCCGTTGTGACTGTTTAGTGGATAGACGAAACCCCCTCGACGGAGGCCCGGTGGAAGGGGTCGCCAATAGCCGACTGAATCGCTCCAAGGGTTCCGTCCAACGTCAGTTTGCGGTTGGAGCGACGGCGAGCCTCCGCTGTAATCGGGAAATCGAAGATTTTCGCCAGCCACTATTCAGCTGGACGGTGGAAGGCAGATTATGACCATGATCGCTGTGCCAAACCGTTGTTTCTTTCGAGGGAACGGTATAAAGATCCGGATGCTGATTCCCGCAAGGAAGAATTAGAATGAAGCAAAGACAGAGAAACGTAACCTGCGATTCACTCTCATTGAGCTACTCGTCGTAATTTTCATCATCGCGATTTTCGCGTCGCTACTGTTGCCGGCGTTGTCGCAGGCCAAGGAGTACGCAATATCAACAAGTTGCGACAAGCAACTTGAAGCAGGTCGGTGTCGTCTTTACACTGTATGCCGGTGACATGGATGACTGGGATCCATATGTCCACACCTGTGGTAATTGTTCCGCCGCGGCGCGATATCCCGCGGCCGTCTCAACATGTTTATTTTGTCTGTGATTTGGTTATTGTCACTGTTCACAAGGGTTGCCTCATATGGCGACAGAGCTGCGCCGCATAAGCATAGACCGTAACAGATTTCCATAAACCCGATGCCCGATCAGCCGTCAAAATTTCTCGCCGTCGACGAGCGCTGGCTCGACGATACCGCCTGTATCCGCCGCCGGATTCACCCGCCACGGATTCATCCCCAACCTGTGATGGTCGCCGACCGTCCCTGGGAAGCGCGGGGCGTACTCCTGTACGGCACCGTCCATCGCGAGGCGTCGGACGACGGTTTCCGCATGTGGTACCTGGCTGTTGATAGCGACGGGCATTGCCGCGTATGCTACGCCACCAGCACAAACGGTGTGGATTGGGAGAAGCCGGAACTGGGTTTGTGCGAATTTACTCAAGCGAAGCGCCGCGGTTCCCAATTCGTACACGAACTGGCCGACAGCAGGGCGAATAACATCGTTTTCGACCCGCCCGGCAAGACGGATGGCGCCAACATTATTTTCGACCCGGACGATCCGGAATCGCCTTACAAGATGGTGCTTCACCTGACCGTGGACGGTGGCGAGGCCCTGTGGGGCGCCGTCTCCCGGGACGGTTTGGCCTGGAAGATGCAGGCCGACCCCATTGGCCGGGGCTTCAGTGATAGACAACACGCCATGGCCTTTCGGGACAACGATGAGATTGTCGTACTATGTCGTGCCCCGGAGATGTTCGCGACTTACGCCGAGCGGGCCGTCTATCGGATGACAAGCCGGGATTTTCAGAGCTGGTCGCCGCCCGAGCTGGTCTTCAAATCCAACCTCGCTGACCCGCCGTATATGGAGTATTACAGCATGACCGGCTTCCCCTGGGAAACCGTGTACCTGGGCATCCTCGAACGCATGCATGTGGAACCGGATGTGGTCGACTGCGAGCTGGTAATCAGTCATGACGGCCGGAAATGGCAACATTTGCCGCCGCGTACTACCTTTTTGCCACGCGGCCCGCAAGGGACATGGTACAGCGACTGGATGTCCGCGTCGTCGAATCCGCCGATTCCCTACCAAGGCGTGCTCTGGTGGTTTCTCTCAGGCCGTACCGGCTGCCACGATACAACGCCGCCGCTCAATTTGAGGGCTATCGGTGTTGCCACCAGCCGCATCGACGGGTTTGCCTCGTTGGCTGCGACCGAATGCCCCGGCTGGATTCGCACCCGTCCCCTGACCTGGCCGGACGGCGAGCTGGCGATCAACGCCGATGCGCGGCGCAGCATGACCATGGATCCCCGCTTTGTTTCCGGCCGCATACGCGTCGAGATCCTCGATGAACAGGGCCGGCCGGTCGCCGGCCTCACACGTGATGACTGCGAACCATTCACGCAAGACACAAAGGGCGGCAGCGAGGTGATCAGCTGGCGCGGCGACAAGCGTCTGGCGGAAATGGCGGGGCGCGCCATTTCATTTGTTTTTCTCCTGGAAAGCGCGAATCTTTACGCCTTTGAAGCCGTCGTTTAACCGACTTCGATAATTAATGGGGTGACGGACCAACAGCGAGTTATACCTCGCCGGCAGCCACACATTATTTACAAACAGTGCCTGAACGGCAATAGCATATTTCGCGTCTTGGGCCCCCATAACCATTGGTCATGGGTGAGTGTGTTCTGTCAGCTACAAGACGGCGCCCGCCGCTCTCTCCCCGCCGCGTTGCTTAGCTGACCGAATCTCAGCACGCGGGATCCCCCAACCGAGGTCAGTAGGGACGCTAGGAAAAGACATGGCCATTCCCGTTCAGGAATTAAACGTTTTCGTAGACGCGACTGCGAAAACGATGCGCTGCGCGCATCGCAACCCCACGCAAGCGGAGCACCGCGGTCGGCCCAAGAAATATTTTCGGAATTTCTTTTTTAACGCCTAAACAGACCAACCGACCTCAAATCTGATGACCGCCATCACGCCAGACTTGATGAAACGCCTGTTGCGCCGGCATGATTTGATCTACGAGCGGGCACCGCTACAGTGGATGGATGGTGTGCCCATTGCCAACGGCAACATGGGCGCCGTGATCTGGGGTGATGGCCGGCCGCTGCGTCTGACATTGGATCATTATGGCGTATGGGAAACGCGCGCCCCCTGGCCAGGCGACGATCCGGAATTCAACTACGCCAACCTCCGCCGCCTTTTCGAGGCGGGCCACATCGAGGAACTGGAAAAGATCGCCCTGCGGCGGCGGAATCAACGTTTTACCGATAAACCGCCACCGCATCCCACCCGCCTGTCACTGGGGCGGCTCGAGTTGCAGTGGCCGCAACCACCGTCGGCATTCGGCGCCCGTCTCGATCTCTGCCGGGCGCGCGCCACCGGCAGCCTGACATTCGCTCGGGGCCAGGCAACCTTCTCATGCATCGTCGATTCCACCGGCGACATTCTGCTGCTCGATATTCGCTGCGACCCGAATGTGCCGCTGCCGGAAGTCAAGCTGCGGCCCGCCGCGACGGACGCATACAGCCGCCAGCATTTCCGTTCCTGGAAATATCCGCCGCCGAAAGTCATCCGGACGGGCACGCGGCAGGTTCTGACCCGGCGGTACTCGGTCGGCAAAGCTTACAGCATCGTTGCCGACGAACGGCGCAGCACGCGTCGCCTGACAGTATCCCTCAGCATCGTCACCGGCACCAAAGTCGAAGACACAACCACGGACGCGCTGCGGCAACTTGCCGTGGCCCGGCAACGCGGGGTTGTCCGGCTGCGGCACGCGCATGAGGCGGACTGGCAGCGTTTCTGGCTGCGCTCGGCGATCGTGTTGCCGGACGGCCAGCTCGAGAATCTCTACTACGCGGAGATGTACAAGCACTATTGCTCTTCCCGACCCGGACCGGGCCATATCCCCATCACGCTACAGGGTCTGTGGACCACCGACGGCGCCTGGCCGCCCTGGCGCGGCTCCTATACCACCGACATGAACGTGCAGCAAAGTTACTGGCCGATCTACACCGCTAACCAGCTCGAGAGCGCCAAGCCGCTGTACGACATGTATTGGCGAAATCTGCCGGCCCACCGCAAACTGGGCACCTATTTCTATGGCCGCGAGATTGCCATCATTACCGGTGAGCACGGCCCCGGCGGCGAGCCGTTCCCCGGATTTTTCACTGACGAACATTCGCCAGGCGCCGGCGCCTGGATCGCCCACCATTTCTGGCTGCACTGGCAATACTCGCGTGACCGCCGGTTTCTGCGCGAGCGTACCTATCCATTTCTAAAGGAAATGGTGCAGGCATATCTGCATATAATCGAGAAACGCGCCGACGGCAAGTACCATATCCCGTTCACCGACAGTCCCGAATTCTACTGCGGCCGCCCCAACAGCCTGGGCAACGACAACAATTATGACCTGGCGCTGCTGCGCTTCCTGCTCGAGTCACTAATCGAGGCGCGGAAAGAACTCAAACTTCGCGAACCCGACCGTGCACACTGGGCAGATGTGCTGAAAAACCTGATCCCCTACGCCGTTGTCCCGACCGGGTTGCACACCTACGAGGTTCAGGCTTTGTCGGTGCACGAACCGATTCCCGACTGGCAACAACACGGGTGCCTGGCCATCCGCCCGGGCTTACCCCTGCCGCATACCCACCGGCATCACAGTCATCTCATCGGTATTTATCCATTGGGGGTGATCGATCCGGAACGATCGGCGGCCGAGCGGCGTCTCGTCGAGGGTTCTTTGGATGATATCGTGTTCAAAGGTGTAGGGGAGTGGGGCGCGTTCTCATTCCCATGGGCCGCGATGATCGCTGGCCGATCGGGAAACGCGTTGATGGCATATCGCTACTTGAGAGGCTACCTCGACGGTTTCGTGATGCCGAACAGTTTTAACAGCAACACGGACTACCGCAACGTTGGCTTCGGGCCGCCTCGGGGTGTTGCCATGACACTCGAGGCCGGATTTGCCGCAGCGGCAGCGGTGTTGGAAATACTCCTGCAGAGCCATCACAATTTGATCCGCGTCTTTCCCACCTGCCCATCGACGTGGGGCGATGCGCAGTTTGTGAGTCTGCGGGCCGAGGGTGCGTTCATCGTCTCGGCGCGCATGGCGAACTATCAGGTGCAGTTTGTCGAGATCGCCAGCGAAGTCGGCGGCCCCTGCCGGGTTGCCAATCCTTTCACCGGTACCGATGTCACCCTCACTGACCTGGACACCGATAAGGCCCGCCGGTTGACGGGCGAGATCCTGACCTTCCGCACCCGTCGCGGCGGGCGTTACCGACTGACGCCGCCGGCCGGAACACTGCGGAAAAAGGACTTGGAAATCAGACTTCCGCCACGGCCAGCGCAACAGCGCAATTGGTTCGGGCTCAAGGAGCATGCACGGTTTTGATGGCATCTCGGAGCGCCGGGATGCTGAGCCCGCCACGGCGGGAGACGCCCGCGAAACGGAACTCCTTTACCGGCAGCATACTTTACCCTCAGGGCGCGCCCAGGGCCCTGCTGGAATCCTTGTCAGATTCAGAAAAATGGATATAGCCTATACGGATGCACGAAAACGAACAAAAATATCCGGCACATTCATTAAATATATATTGCGCAATCTTAACACCGACTGTCCTAATGGTCACGGTCTGCGCTTTTCGGCCCGACCGGTGATGCTGCCCAGGCGGCAATTACCAGCGGTCCAGCAGGGGCGTGAATAGGACGAAATGCATCGGCTGTTGCCGGCAAATTATATACCATCACTCCAACACCTCAAACCAACGGAGGCGACCATGTCAGTTTCTGAAACCAAGCAAAGCATGATTGTCGACTCGTTTTGTTATGACGAGACGGCCCATGCCCATTACGAGGAACATGGCTATACCATTTTCGATCGGTTCCTGACCGACGCGGCCATCCTTGAACTGCGCGAGCATTCCGAACGGATCGTTACCGAAACTGTCGACAGCATTCCCGAGGATGAGCGGCAAATGTGGCTCAATCCCCATCAATTGGGTGAACGGTGGTTCTGGGACTTCTTGACCGAACCCAAAATGCTGGACATGGTCGAACGGCAGATCGGTCCCAACATTTTGTTCTGGGCCGGCGGCGGCATGGCTAAACCACCGCGAACCGGCACCGAAATCAAATGGCATCAGGACTCGCCGTACTGGAACGTCGTGGGAAACCATGCAGGCGGCGTCTGGATTCCACTCGACGACGTGGATGAAGAGAACGGCACGATGTCGATTCTACCGTACTGGCACAACAAAGGCGTTCTGCCCCGCACCGTCGACACGGAAAACGGTTTCTTTAATCAGGAAATTGAGCCGTCAGCATTGCCGGACAACCTTGACGAACTGACAGTTCCTTACACACTCAAGGCCGGGCAGATGGCCACCCACAACGTCATGTTGCCGCACGGCTCGTCGCCGAATGAATCGGACAGATGGCGGCGCAACATCGGCTTGCGCTACGTGGCCGCCGACGCCGTCCTCGGCGAGAAGACCTACACCAGCCACAAAGATGGCACACCGTATCAGCGGGAGTTTTTCTTGGTGCGCGGAGAGGATGTCAACGGACACGGACTGAGGCGCAGTCCGTTTGCATGAAGGGTTATTACTGTTCACGAGCGGCGGATAGCGCGCAGTGTGGGAGGGCCGCAACCGCCGACGACTACTACGTGTTCAGCATCCGGATCGCGATTGTACGCCCAATTATGTGGGAGGCCGAGTCTTCGACGTCGCCAAAGTGGTGGCGGACGCGGTACATGAATGAAATGAATTTCGAACGTGAATTCTTGTCCGACCAATTCGAATGATCCGCCGCTTCCGAAATTCGGAATCTTTGTCACATTCAGGCCAGCAGAAAGCGGCCATCGCGGATGGCCACCATCTCCGCACCATCCGCCTGTATCAGTTTCAATGTCGGTTGATGGACCACGTAATCACAATGAAACGGCACCTTGATTGCGCCCCCAAAACCGGCGTTGTCACCGAGTGCCAGGTGGACCGTTCCCAGCATTTTTTCGGCCTCGAGGATATTGTCGTGACGACTCGCCTTTTCATTGGTCCCGATGCCCAGTTCGCAGGCCTGTCGCGCATCCGGCAGGCGCTCGAGTGTCTCTTCGAGTTCCTTTTGAAACGGCGGGGCACCGATGATCTCAGTCAGGCATCCGGAATCGAACCGGAATGCCCAGGCCTCCGGTTTGTCCGGAAACCCGATTGACAGCTCACCGGTAGCCGTGCCTTCCACCGGCGCGATGTATGATTCGCCGCCCGGCAGATTGCCGAAGGCCCCGGGTTTGCTCAGGTCCCCCGAACAGGCGAATCCAGAGCGGCCTTCTAGTGACATCGTGAGTCGCCGTCCGCCGGCTGAATAGATCTCCGCCGTTACCGCCTGAGTCAAGGCTTCGGCTGCGGCATCACAGCGCTTTGCTACGGCCGCCCAATCGGCGGTCATCACGCCCTCAAAGATGAAGGGCTCATTGGTAGGCATCGTGGCTACGCGCGTGCCGACACCGGTTAACAACTGGCGAAAGCGAGTGTGGCTGGTGGAATAATAGGACACGATCAGCGTTGCATCGACGGCCGCCGGTTTTTCGTCGAGAAACGAACGCAGGCATCCCAACCCGGCTTCATCAATTGTCTTCTCCTGCAACGGTTCCCACAACCCCGAGCGCACCGCAAAGTCCGTGAACCCTTCCGGAAATACCGCGTCGAAAACCAACATCGGCGGTTCCAGACCGTGCCCGTCCGTCGGCGGATAGCTGACACAGCGCGTGTGGATCCCCGCCGCGGCGCCGACCGCGGCAATTTTTTCGGCGAGCGCCAAGCGGTCCGGAAAGCTCTCAGTCGACTCGAGAAAAGGCGCCGTATCGGTCGCCACGACTACCCGCTCGCCGGCCTTGCAGCCGAGATTGACTTCCAGGGTCTGGCGAAATGTATCGAGGTTCAAAGTCGTTACCTTGATCGCTTGGAAATTTATACTTGCCGCATTCAACGAGCATACATTTGCAGCACCGTCAGTGCAAGTTACATTTGGACACGGGCTTTATTTCACAGCAAGGCGGTTACAGGCATCCCGTAGCGGGCGGTTAAAAAAAATTACTAAACAAAGAAACTATATTTCATGATCGCACGCGAACTCCTCGAGGCATTGCGCGAGTACGATACGCCCTTGCTGGCCAATACGCTAGACTACATCGATGATACGCCGACGGCGGAATGGTACATGGGTGGCGATATCCATGGAGTAATACCGGACCAAGGCTCCACAGTTGGTGTCGCGGTAACCTGTAAAATGGACACCAGCACACCGGATAGCGATCCCGACATGAGTCTGTACCTCGAGCAACTCGCCCATATCGAGGGGCTGGAGGTGCCGGCCGTCTGGGTTGTCGAGATGGTCGGCCCGCGGCCGGACCACGAATGTACACTGGGTGACGGCACCGCAAAGATGCTTCATTCAGTCGGTTGCGTCGGGGCCATCACCAACGGCCGTGTGCGCGATGTGGCCGGCCTTCGGACCGTGCCGTTCCCGGTGTTCTGTCGCGGCACAGTCGTGCATCACTGCGCGCTCCGGGTGACGGCGATCGACGTGCCGGTGTCAGTCGGTGGCATCACCGTTGATCCCGGCGATATCATGCACGCCTTCGATGAAGGTGTCATCAAGATCCCGCCGGCCGCAGCAGAAACAGTGCTCGAAAAAGCGCCGGTGATGCGGGCAGCCGAAAACGAAACGCACCACATCTTTCGGCGCACGGATCTCTCGATCGCCGAAAAACACAAACATATGCATGAGGTGTTCACGCGCTGCGGCTTCATCCGCAAGGACTGAAGATCCCCACGGTTCATGCCCGGTGATTTCCGCTGGCTAGTGTCCTCTCTACAACTAACAGACACGGACGACCCGGCCACAGCCGGACACCGCAAGTTGGAACACACACCTATGCGCCTAAAGGACAAAGTCTGTGCCATCACCGGGGCCGGAAACGGCATCGGCGCCTCGGCGGCAACGATCTTCGCCGCCGAAGGCGCTAGGGTCGTGGTGCTGGAAATCGACGACGAATCGGGGCGCCGAGTCGCCGACGCGCTCGATGATGCGCTATTCATTCCAACCGATGTCTCCGACCCGGAATCGGTCCAGGCAGCGTTCGAACAGATCCGGGCCACGTACGGCCGGCTTGACGGGCTGTACAACAACGCCTCGGTATTCTGGGGCGAGCGGGACAACCGCGTCACCGAATTGGACCTCGACGTTTATCACCGCGTCATCGCCATCAACCAACACAGCGTCGTCTACTGCTGCAAGTACGCCATACCGATGCTGATCGAGGGCGGCGGCGGCGGCATCGTCAATACCGCTTCCAGCGCCGCCATCAGCGGCATCCCGAATTGCAACGCCTATACCGCGGCGAAGGGTGCTACCGTCACCTTGACGCGGGCCATGGCGGTCGAATACGCCCCGCAGAACGTACGGGTCAACTGCATCGCGCCGGCCGGCGTCTATACGCCGATGATCAGAGAAAGCAACCTAAACGATCCCGGCTTCGACGAACAGGCGTTCCTTGGCAGGACGCCGCTGCGACGTTGGGGCCGGCCCGAGGACATCGCCAATACAGCGCTGTTCCTGATGAGCGACGAGAGCAGCTACATCACCGGCGCCGTGATCGTGGCGGACGGCGCCATCACAATCATGCCGGCTTTCTGAAAACCTAGTGTCCTGTCCCATAAATATTTGCTCAGCTATTTAGCGGGACGGAACATGAGCAAGGACCCAAGCAACGTGGAAATTGTCATGCCAAAACTGAACGACGCCGGCGACGCCGGCCAGGTCGATGAGATCATCGTCAAAGTCGGTGACACCGTAGCCGCTGGCGACGCGGTGATGACTGTAGAGATGGAGAAGGCCGTTATCGATATCGAGTCGACCGGTGCCGGCACCGTCAAGCGCATCGACGTCGCACCCGGCGACACGGTTGAAGTCGACCGTGTCCTTATGGAACTCCACAACCCTGAACCGGACGACTTATCATGAGTTTCACAGCCGACGAACTCAAGCGGATGTACACCACCATGGTGCTAATCCGCAAATTCGAACTGAACACGATCGAAATATTCGCCGAGCGCATGAAGCGTGGAGACTTTCCCGGGGCACTGCATTCCTCGGAAGGGCAGGAGGCCATCGCTGTCGGCGTGTCAAGCCAGCTGCGTCGGGACGATTACGTCTTCAGCACCTACCGCGGCCACGGCCATGCTATCGCCAAGGGGATCCCAATCGAGAAGGTCGTGGCCGAGGTCCACGGCCGCGCCACCGGTGCCTCCCGTGGTTACGGCGGTTCGATGCATCTGTTCGACACGAGCATCAACTTCATGGGCGGCAACGGCATTGTCGGCGCCGGCCTGCCGCTGGCCCTGGGTACCGGCTACGCCGCCGTCAAACGCGGCACTGACCAGGTTACCGCGGTGTATTTCGGTGATGGCGGTGCCTCCCAGGGCGCCTTCCACGAAGCCGTCAACATGGCCGCCATCAAAAAGTACCCGATCATCTTCATCTGCGAAAACAACCTATACGCCGCCACCACCCATGTTTCCGCCAACTGCCCGATCGACGACATCGGCGAGCGCGCCAAGGCCTACGGCATACCCGGGCCGGTGATCGACGGCAACAACCTCATCGAGGTTGCCGATACCGTCGGTGCCGCGGTCGCGAGAGCCCGCACCGGCGACGGACCGACACTAATCGAGTGCAAGACCTGGCGTCACCGGGCGCATTGCATGGTGATCCCCGAACATCGTCCGGGCAAGGACCGCAAGTACTGGGCCGGCCGGGATCCGATCGATCACATGCGCGACTATCTGATCTCCGAGAACATCGCCGCGGCGGCGGCGATCGAACAACTGGAAGCCGATGCCCAGCAGCAGCTCGATGCCGCCGTGGCATACATGCAGGACAGTCCGTTGCCGGATCCTGCCGAAGTCCTGGAGGTGGTCTATGCCGGCTGATACCGCCACAATGCGCAAACTCAAACCGATCGTCGCCATGAACGAGGCCCTTGACACCGTCATGGCCGAGGATGACGACGTCGTCCTGTTCGGCGAGGACATCGGCGCCTACGGTGGCGTCTGGGCCCTGAGCAAAGGGCTGCAGAAGAAATACGGCGAAGCCCGCGTCTTCGACACGCCGCTGTCAGAATGCGCCATCATGGGCACCTGTGCCGGCGCCGCCATGGCCGGGCTGCGGCCGGTGATCGAAATCATGTACGTCGACTTTATGACCATCGCCATGGACCCGCTCGTGAACCAGGCGTCGAAGATCCGCCTAATGTCGGGCGGCGCTTTCGACCTGGCGATGACAATCATCGCGCCTTTCGGCGCCGGCACCTGCGAGGCAGCACAGCACTCGAACTCGCTCGAGGCATGGTTCCTCAATACCCCCGGCCTCAAGGTCGTTGCGCCGTCGACCGTGTACGACACCAAGGGCCTGCTCGCCGCCGCCATTCGCGACAACAACCCGGTCATGTACCTGTGGCATAAGATGCTCTACGATCTCGAAGAAGAAGTTCCCGGGGGCGATTGGATCGTGCCCCTGGGTGAAGCCGCCGTGCGCTGCGAGGGCGACGACATAACCGTCGTCGCTTACTCGCTGATGATGTACCGCGCCATGGAAGCCGCCGCCGAGTTCGATGGCCGGATCAGTGTCGAAGTAATTGACCCGCGCACGCTGCACCCGTTCGACCTCGATACAGTACTGACATCGCTGCGCAAGACCGGACGCCTGCTCGTCGTCCACGAATCACCCACCCGCTGCGGCGTCGGTGCTGACATCGTGCGGCGTGTGTGCGACGCCGGCTTCGAGCTGCTCCGGCAAGCACCGCGCGTCCTCGGCGGCAAGGATTCGCCCATCCCCTTCTCAAAACCACTGGAGAACGCCGTGATCCCGCAGGTGGCTGACATCCGCGCGGCCATCGAGGCCATGGTCCAGTAGTAGGGGGGCGAAACGATTGGCGCTTCCCGTACAACCACCCCTCATGTTCCGATAGTGCCCCACCGAAGCACAGCCGGGGCAACCCGCAAAAGCTCTCACCCCTCCTCCGACACATATAGCGCGTACAGCCGGGCGTCCTCCGGTCGCAGGCCACCGAAATTGACACACAGCCGCACCGCACCGTCTACTGCCACCGCGTCTCGCTCTTTCCAGCCGACCGGCTGCCGAAGGCCGGGCGTCCGCAGCGGGATGCAGGCATCACCGGCATAACCGGCCAACGGCCGAAATTGCTCGTCCAGCAGTTCGACCGTCAGTTCGCAGTGCTCCGTGATGCCGTCCACATTTGCATACACCCGCGCGGTCTCGCCATGCAGGTGAACGGCACAGGTGATGCAGTGCCGCTGCTGGCCTTCGTCGACACCGGCAGCAAAGTCCTCGGTCCCGGACCCAAAAAAGCTAAAGTAGCCGAGGCGATCCCGTGGCCAGCGGGCCAGGCGCACGCCACCGGACGGCCAACATTCGTAGCATAACATCGTCTGCTCGTCGATGTTGAACATCCCCTGGCCATGGCTGAGCGCCGGTCCCCGGCCAATCGGAACACCCACCTCCTCGTAGGCCGCGACAAACCGGAAATCAGGGATCGGCTCACGATAATGCAAAGCGTCGTTGCTCACCGCCATCCCCAGGTCCATCGTCACTTGCGAACGGTCGCCAGTGACAGATCCGTGCCACATATCGTATACGCCGATGATGACATTGCCCCGGTTCCACAGACCGGCGCCCAGATGCACTTCTTCAGCTGTATTCCAATGGCCGGCCATCGGGCGCGGCGGGATGTTATCCCGCCGTAAGCCCATACAGGATGCCTCCGTCCAGTGTTCAAAGTCGTAGGATGCATAGGTCTGCAGTTTGCGACCGACGCCGAAATGACCGCTACCCTGACCATTGAGATAATAGCAGCCATTGAAACGGATCAGGCCGGTCTGCTCCATAGGCGGAGCGACAGGATTGTTGGGGGATTCGCTCCAGCGCAGACCGTCTGGACTATACGCCACCGCTGCCCGGGCCTCATAAATCAGGCTTTCGAAGGCAACCTTGAAACGCCGATCGGGATCTGGGTCCTCGGGGTCATGAATGATCGGCAGTGCCGCCATGGCGCAGCGCCCGCCAAGGAGATCGACGATATTGTTGTCTTTATTGCCGTTGTATTCCACCAGTCCTAGGCTGGGCTTCTCCCAGTGCAAACCGTCGCGGCTTACCGCATAGCAGGCCCGCAGCCCCTTGGCACCGGTGACCCAGCCGACGGACGGATCCCAACTCAACGCATTGGGCGCGAAAACCTCCGTGTCCAAGCTACCCCGTGCCAAATACCACATTCGCAGTTCGCCGTCAACCGGGATCACCGTCCCGTAAAAACGGGTTGTCACCTCGTCCGGCGCGCCGCCTGGACCGCGTGGAACGATGACGGTGTTACTGTAGTCAGCACCCTTGCCCGACACCAGGTGCAACCGTAAGCCGATGCTGAACGGAATGCTGTGGTCATCAAAGGGAAACAATACCGCTTCGCGAACACGAGGATGGTCGATGCCGTTTCGAACTTCCATAGGTGCTGTTCCTTAGAAACTCGAGATTAGGTTTGGGGATTAAGGGCTGACAATTCGTACTAAGCGGATAGCGACGTAAGCCGGCGGACACTCCTTCACAACGTGTATTACCGCTCGCAACAGCCTAAAAAATCTATCTCCGCAACTTCGATCGCGGCAGAAAGGCGTGGGCTTCCCAGAAGTCGTAGTTCTTGCGGAATTCGCTGAGGTCGTCCCATACCTTCTTGAAAAACGGATCCTCCGCGCATTCCTGCCGGGCGACCTCTTCCCATGTCCGGCGGTACAACTCGAGCATTTCGTCGGACCAGTACATGATGTTGACGCCGTGTTTCTCGACGCTCTTCCGCATTGCCGCGTACTGACTGGCCTCACCAACGGCAATGGAACGAACAATCCCATCGCGACAGCACATCTCCAGCAACGCCTGGCGATCCGGCTGGAGACCATTCCAGACGTCCTTATTGACAAGCAACTCGAAAATGGTGGCCTGCTGATGCCAGCCCGGAAAGTAGTTATACTTCGCTATTTTATAGAAACCGAGTTGCTCGTCGATGACCGGCATTGAGTACTCCGTCGCATCAATGACACCCTTCTCGAGATTCTGGAAAATTTCGCCGCCCGGGAATAACGTCGGTTCCGCACCCAGTTTTTGCATGACCAGCGCGCCAAGTCCATAAAACCGGATCTTCAGTCCTTGCAGGTCCTCGACCGAGTTGATGGGTTTGGTAAACCAGCCCGACGTTTCCGGCGGTATGATCGCGCAGATCAGCACCTTCACTTTGAACCCCGCGGTATCGTACATCTCCTGGTACAGTTTTAGACCGTTGCCGCGATACATCCAGGCCAGGTATTCACCGGTTTCTGGACCAAACGGGATAGCAGAGAACAGCGGCGCGGCGCGCAACTTTCCGGTCCAGTAGCCGGCTCCTGCATAACCGGCATCGACACTTCCTTTGTTGACGGCGTCGAGAATCTCGAACGGATTCACCAACGCACCCGGCTCGTAGACCTTGAGGGTCATGGTCCCGCCGCTTGCCTTCTCCAGGCGCTCCGCCATATAGGTAATATTGGTGCCGAGCACCGGCAAACTCGTCTGAAACGCCGAAACCAGTTTCAGCTTTACCGGCGGCCGCGACGACGCTGTCACCGGTGCCGCCGTCTGTGTCGCCTGCCTACATCCGGTTGTGACTATCAGCAATGCTGACGTCATGATTAAAACGGGCATCGTTCCGATACGTTGCATGGTAGCTTGCTCCCGATTTGGTTGTTCCCGTTGCATCACCGCGTAGATAGAAATTCCCAAGCGATCAAACTACAGTCGCAGCGAAGAACCGTTAACCTACGCAAGCCACCGGATTTTTTCCACCCACTGTTTGCAAAGCGACGCTTTCTTACTAAATTGGCGTTCAGAGCGTTGATAATGGATGCCGTAGAACAGCCGGTCGGCAGGGCCGGGGGGAAGAGCCATGCATTTCGAAGGCCGCCATGCATATCAGGCGACACCGGACATTCTTTGGACGTTGCTCAACGATTCCGATGTGATTGCACGCATCACACCCGGGATCAAGCAGCTTGACCCGGTGGGCGACGATAAATTTGATGCCCTTGTGGAAGTGAAACTCGGACCGGTCAGCGGCAGATTTAAAGGGAGTCTCGAGATTGCCGACAAGGTCGAGCCCGAGCGATATACACTGCGAGTCAAGCAGAACAGCCCGATCGGGAATGTTGCGGGCGATTTCGTCATCGCCCTCGAGGAAGGAGACGGCGAGACCGCCGTCTCCTTCACCGGCGATGCCCGACTGACGGGTGTTATCGCCAGCATCGGGCAGCGTGTGTTAAGCGGGGTAGCGAGGAACCACACGGATAAGTTTTTCAAGGCCCTCGGGGAAGAGGTGGCTCAGGCGACCGGCGCCGATCCCGCAGGTACACCGCCTTGATATAATGAATTCGGAAGAGCCTTCGGCGAAAGCCGAGGGTTTTTTTATTTCATGAGGAGAACATGGTTATGGGAGTATCAATAAACTTGACGGTCAACGGCAAGGCGGTCAGTGCGGATGTCGAACCGAACCTGCTGCTCGTCTATTATCTGCGTGAACACCTCGACCTCACCGGTACCCACATCGGCTGCGATACCAGCAACTGCGGCGCTTGCACAGTGGACATCAACGGCAAGGCCGTGAAGTCCTGCACGGTGCTGGCCGCCCAGGCCGACGGGGCCGTGATCACAACCATTGAAGGTCTGGCATCGAACGGCGATCTGCATCCGATCCAAGAGGGCTTCTGGGAGGAACACGGCCTCCAGTGCGGTTTCTGTACGCCGGGGATGATCATGACCGCCCGGGACCTATTGGGACGCAATCCGGATCCATCGGATGAAGAGATTCGCGAGGCACTCGAGGGCAATCTTTGTCGGTGCACCGGCTATCAGCATATCGTCAACGCGATCAAATACGCCGCACGAAAACTGCGTGCATCGGTGTGAGCGGTTGAAGAATGATTTTCCCGTTTACCCAGTCGCCCAAGCACCCATCCACCCCGACCGACACGTAAGTCGTAAATGTTGTTACAACGCTATCTACATAGTGCCAGATCGAAAATATCTCAGCGAAGGCCGGCCGACGCTCCAAGGGGGCCGTTTGTCGTCAGATTGAGCGTGGAGTAACGGCGTAACCCCGCCGAGAATCGGGAAATCGCGGGTTTTCGGTCAGCCACGACATGGCATTTCCGAGGCAGAATTATGAGTGTTGACCGGCTTCGCCGGGGATTTTCTGCACCCCCCAACGACGTCGGTCGGCTGACGGATCGCAGAAGGCGTCAAAAAAACAAATTCCTCTACCCGATTAATTACCCACTCTCTACCTGGAGGTGAGAAACCATGATACCTGCAGCGTTCGAGTATGACCGTGCATCCTCGGTCGATGAAGCCATCGATCTGCTTCAGAAATACGGGTCGGATGCAAAGCTGCTGGCCGGCGGACACAGCTTGATCCCGACAATGCGATTACGGCTGGCCAGACCGTCGAACGTGATTGACATCGGCCGGATACCGGAGCTCAGCTTTATTCGGGACGATGGCGACACACTGGTGATCGGCGCCAACACGACACACGATGCAATCGCTTCTTCGCCCGTTGTTCAGGCAAAGGCGCCGGTGCTTGCCAGCGCCGCCGCAAGCATCGGCGATCTGCAGGTTCGTAATGTCGGAACTATCGGCGGCGCCGTCGCCCACGCCGACCCCGCCGCTGATTATCCGGCAGCAATTGTGACGTCCGAAGCCGTCATCGTTGCCAAGGGCCCGAACGGCGAGCGCACCATCAGTGCCGCGGACTTCTTCGTCGAGATCTTCACCACAGCACTGCAGGAGGAGGAAGTCATCACGGAAATTCGGGTTCCGGCCCAACCGGCGAATTCCGGATCCGTTTACCACAAGTTTCCCAATCCCGCCTCAGGTTACGCTGTTGTCGGCTGCGCCGCCATGGTGACGGTCGAAAACGGCAGCTGTGCTGACGTCCGCGTCGGATTTACCGGGCTCGCCAACACCGCCTTTCGCGACAGTGGCGTCGAAAACGCGCTCAAAGGTCAAGCGCCGGACGAGAGCAATATCAGTGCCGCAGCCGATAACGCCGGCGCCGGTCAAACCATGCTCAGCGACATCTTTGCCAGCGACACCTATCGCGCCCATCTCGCCAAGGTCTACGCCAAGCGGGCACTGATAGCGGCCGCCGCGAATGCCGATTGAGTTGTGATCGGACAATCGCGGCAGAACACAAAAAGGGGGTTGACATCAAACCCCATTTTCGTATCTCCTCAAGAGTTCTTTGACCTCAATACTCCGACTCGATGCCCCTTACTCCGCACTCCTGCTCTGTACTGTTGCCCGTACATTTATGGCGTGGATACGGGCAGTCATCGCGCGTTTGGGGGCCAGAGTCCCGCAGTCCCGCATGCGCAGTTGCGTTAACCTTCCCCCACGGTGGACGTGAGTCCCGTTGGGACGCGACAACGTCCCTCACGGGATCAGCCTGTGACTGAAAGGTCGGCATTCGGTGGTGATACGCAATGTGGCCTGCCACTTTGTGTCGGTAACTGGTATTTTTGGGATATTTCCGACTAACTGCGATCCCGTAACCATCCGTCAACTGACGGATCACGTGGAACGGGACTCACGTGACGGAGTCGCGGGCCACTTTTTGACCGCCGAACCAAAGTAAATACGATATCGAAATGCTCGAGTTGATGCGCATACGGGGATTGCGGGACTCTGACCCCCGCGACAACAAAGGCCAACGTGCCAGACCGCCAATGCCGAATTGTACGCTAAACAAGTACTTCTGCCGTATGCCCCGAAACTCACGGAATCGCAAATCCCGACTATATTACCCCTATGGAAAACTCTGAACTCGATCGTATTCAAAACCAGCTCGAGAAACGCGGCTACGTCACGGATGCGAGCATTGTCATGTCTGTCTTCCTGTCAACAACGCTACACAAACCGCTGTTGCTGGAAGGGCCGGCCGGCGTCGGCAAAACCGAAGTCGCAAAAGTGATGGCCGCGGCCATGGATACCGATCTGATACGGCTGCAATGCTATGAGGGGCTCGATGTCAATACGGCCCTCTATGAATGGAATTATCAGCACCAGTTGCTCCACATAAAGCTCGGGGAGCAAAGCGGCAAATCCGTTGCCCAGAAGGAAACCGAGATTTTCGGTGAGGCCTTTCTGCTGAAGCGGCCGCTGCTGGCCGCGATCACGCATTGCCGGCCGCCCGTTCTCCTGATCGATGAGCTTGACCGTGCCGATGAGGAGTTCGAGAGCTTTCTGCTCGAGATTCTCTCCGACTGGCAGGTTTCCATCCCTGAAATCGGTACTATATCGGCCACCCACATCCCCTCAGTCGTTGTCACCAGCAATCGAACACGCGAACTGTCCGACGCCGTGCGCCGCCGCTGCCTCTACCTCTGGATCGAATATCCGTCGCTGGAGAAGGAGCTCGCAATCGTTCGCAGCAAAGTGCCGGGCATCGACGAACGGCTCGGCACGCAGATCTGCCAGTTCATGCGCCGGCTCCGCGAGTTAAAACTGGGGAAAAGTCCGGGTGTCGCCGAAACGCTGGATTGGGCCATGGCCCTGGTGGCGCTGCACCGAACCGCGCTCGATTTGGAAACCATCGAAGAAACGCTCGGCCTCGTCTGCAAGAATCGGGATGACATCGCGGCCATCAGGCTGAAATTTCTGCCCGAACTCGTCGATGCCGTGACCGCGGAAGCCGGTTGAAGCTGGAACCACACAACCCAGCGCTGAATTCTCGCTTATTCGGAGTGCCATGGACGTCTTCACAACTGAACATACCGAACTGAGCGCCAACCTTGTTTCGTTCTGCAGGTTGCTACGCCGGCACGGCCTGGCAGTCGGCGTCGGCGAACAGGCCGAAACACTTCGTGCCCTCGAAGCCGCCGGGGTGACGAATCCAGCCCGCTTCCGGCTCGTTTTGCGCACCATGCTTGCGAAGAGCGTGCGCGAACAGAAAATACTGGATGGCCTTTTCGACAGCTACTGGCGCAACGCCCATGCGGCCGGCAACGACGATACGGCGGAGTCGACGTTGCCGCCGATCGCCGAGACGCCGACCGGACCACTCGAGGTACCGCAGAACCGACCGATCGCCAGCCTCACGGACTGGGTAGACGAGGCCGAAGAGTCCGGCGAAGAAGGCATGGCCGCATACAGCGCGGCGGAGGTGCTCAGCCGAAAGGATTTCAGCAGTTTCTCGGCCGACGAAATGTACCAGGTCGCCGGCCTAGTCAACACCATTGCTCAGGCCCTCGCCACCCGTATAAGCCGGCGGTACCGGCAGAACACGCGCCGCGGGCGCCTCGATTTCCGTGGCACGTTTCGCCGTAACCTTCGGCGCGGCGGTGAAATCGTCGAGCTGATCCACCGTAACCGCAAGCTTCTGAAGCTGAATCTTGTCCTCCTGATCGACGTCAGTCAGTCCATGGATTATTACAACCGCTTCCTGGTGCAATTCATTTTCGCATTTCAAAACGCCTATCGCCGTATCGAGTCGTTTGTCTTCAGCACCTCACTGCACCGGGTTACGGACATCCTCAAGAAGGACAATTTCAATGACGTTCTCGAGGCGCTGTCCGATCGAGTCCCGGACTGGTCCGGCGGCACCAGGATCGGCTCGTCGCTACAGGCGTTTCTCGACCGCTACGGTGACGATCGACTCAATCAGAAAACGATCGTTCTTATTCTCAGCGACGGCTGGGACACCGGCGAAATCGAACGACTCGAAGACGCCATGCGCACGATCCAGCACAAAGCCGCATCGATCATATGGCTGAACCCGCTTAGCGGGAGCGCCGGTTACGAACCGACCTGCCGCGGCATGGAAGCCGCTCTCCCCTACGTCGACATCTTCGCTTCCGCCCACAATCTCGAAAGCCTCCGCGCCCTGGCCCGCCATCTTGCCCGCGTCCAGATCCGGCGCCGGTGACATGATCTGAATTATGATCCTCTATCCCGACGAATACACCTTCGTTCGATCTGATTTTCAGCAGCCCTTGCCCGCGCGCCGAAAATGTCATGTCAAATATCAGAGGCCGTCCGGTTGTCGGCCGGAACGGTAGAAGACGATTTCCATAATTGTATTGCCTTCCATGAACTATTCGGATGACTTTCGATATCGTGGCGGAATGCCGCCGTGTAACGGCAGAATGGCGGTGACTTCTTCTTTCGTCATGCCAAGTTTGATACGCGGTACGGCGTTGGCATAGGCTGTGATGTTGCCCGCCCCCCGGTTTATCTCATCGGCCTTTCCACGCCTATCCCAAATATTTGGATTGGGTGCCGTGATCGCTGCCGCAAACAAATTTTTAATTTTCTCTTGCAAATCGGAACGGGATTTCGTGCAACCCACATAATAAGGTGGAAATTTCGCGTCGCGTGCGTCTTGAAATTGAATTCGACCGACCTGTTCGAAACGCTGAATAACTCGGACGATTACCATCAGAACAACGGGCCATTGGCCGAAACCAAAACAGGGTGGTGCTCATGAATGCGAATCGAATCCAAGGAAATTACGCTATCGCCGCGGCTTGGCGGCTCGCATGTCTGTCGATGCTGATCGGCGTCGTTTTCGGCACGACCGCTTACAGCAACAACATTCCCGTGTTGTCCTCTAAGAAGAGCGGATAGAATACGGCGGCGCAGACGATATTTGTGGAGTGTATTCTGACCTGGGAGAACTCGTGGCGCGATACAGTAAACCCGCCCTTCAATTGGGACGCGGCGTGGGTGTTCGTGAAGTTCCGCAACCCGGCAACGACCGGGAACTGGGCACACGCCACCTTGAGTGCCAACGCCGGGGACCACGCGGCGGAAATGCTGCTACGTCCGCCGCGGCCGGTCATGATCGGCCTTGCCGATCCACGGTCCACTGACGCGAACACTGCCGCCGACTTCGACGGAAAACAGCCCGGACAATCCGCAACTCCCGTCACCGCAACCCGATGCGGCGCCGGAGAATCCAATCGGGTAACACGGCAAGAAAAACCGAGATGAGAAACAACCAGTATTCGAGCCACTTGTGATCTTCCGTGAAATAGCTTATTTTTTGTGTCAGCGGCAGTTCCTTGATCGCATCGACATCAGTGTAATGCCAGTAGGAGCCGCCCGTAATACGCGCCAGACTTTGCAGAACGCTTTCCGCAAGCGGGCGCGGCTCGAATTCAGGACTCAGATCCACGGCGACGTAATCCGCTTCCGAAGCCAGCTTCTCGTTGCCACGCAACCGTGCTTTGAAGAACATGCGGTATTCGCCCCCCTCACGTGGAATGAACTTGCCCATGTATCGGCCGTCGATCTTCGGATTTGGAAAAAGTTTCATCGTCTCTTCATCGCCTGAAGGCGTTATAATCGTGCCGATCACGTTGGCGCTGTTGTCGGGGATGTATTCCAAGTTGAGCAGGTCAACAGAAAAAGCCTGCTCGCGTCCGCGCGCCAGACGTGTTGCGGCGGGCTTCACGGTTATACGTTGTTTTGACGAAGAGGATATCCATGAGATCAGTTGCCCCCAGAAAAGGCCGTAATACCGTTCGCCGTTCTCGCCGTTCATGACCCATTTCCAGGTGTCGTCTAGATTGAGAAATGCAACCTTACCAGCGCCGTAATTGTGTGCTGCGAGCGTCACCCACGACGGCCCCTTCACCATGGCGACGGTCAGCGCGCCGGGCTTGATCGTCTCCGGCTCGATGATGTAAAGCAATGAGTCGCGGGGTATGTTCAATCGATTAGCGAGTTCGCGGAGGTTGTCCAGTTTTCGCGGCGCCAGGACACTGGTTGGCCGGAATTCCATGGCCGCCTTGTTGATCTGACGCACCTCCGTCGGGAACACCTTGAGCGGCAGCAGTCGCTGTACGGCCGGCTGTACGATTTCGGATATGCCTGTGAAGATCACACCGCCGCCGCGATGCTCTATGAAATTGACAATGTTTTCGATGGCCGACCCGTCGAGCAGATAGAGACTGTTGATGTCGAGGATCATGCAATCGTACTGATTGATCGCCGACGCGTCCGGAAAGCCCTTGACGGCCTCCGCATAGTTGTCAAGCCCGCGAACGAAATGCGTCACCTCGCCCACACGAATGACCGCGTCCAGGCGCAACGACTCTTCTTCGTCGACCAGCAGCTTCAGGAACTTGTAGTCCCAGTCGAGATTGGCATTGAAATAGAAGATTCTGAACACATCCGGATCGGTCACTGTCGTTCCGGAAAAGTCAATGTTATTCAGCGTGTTCTCTTCGTCGGGCAACGCCGCGATCTTGATCTTCATCGTTTTGAAACCGGCATTGAAAACGGTGTGCTCCAGGTTCACGGGGATCTCCAACGTGTTCCCATCGAACGTTACATTTCGTTTCCTGATCAGCCGTGTTCCCTCGTAGAACTGCATCTGTGCCTCGAAATCGCCTTTGAAGTTTCGGGTCGCCACGGCCTTGATAGTAAATGGCTTGCCTTTGATGGTCTTTATCGGAACGGATTTCCATCGGACGCCTACGTCACGCTTACTGGAGGTGTCGCCGAAGCCGATGCAATGGACCGGAATGCCCAGTTTCTTATATCGGCTCGCGCCCTCCATCAGAGAATGACCGCGATTGTCGAGGCCGTCCGTGACCAGGACGACGGCACCGAGGGTACTGGTGTCCGCGATGCTCGCCACGAGTTTGTCGAGAACCACGTCGATGTCCGTATCGCCCGGCAGCGCGTTGAAGTCCAGGCCGGGTTCGAAGCGCCGCAGTTCGGTGCCGGCGAAGAGGTAATACCTCGCGTTATCGAACTCGGACATCACATTCTCCTGAAAGGCTGCCGACGCGTCCAGCACGCGATCCTTCACTGTCTGCAGCCGGCTTTCGCCGCGGCAGTCACGCGTCTGCATGCTGCCGGTACCGTCAATAAGAACGGCAATGCTGAATTTGGTTGTGTCCGGCTGCTTGCGCAGGAAGTACGGATTCAGCAAGAGTACCGTCAGCGTTAGCAGTGACAGGAGCTTGGTTACCAGGAGCCACATCCAGTAACGGCGGGAAATGATCGCCACGTAGCGGCGATAGTATACGGCGAGTGTGGCCAGGCAAAGGAGAACACCAATGACCAGATACGACAGGGGAATCAGAGGATCGACATGGATACTCATAACGACGATTCGCGGGACGCGCATTCCGAAGGACGCTGAACGTTCAGTTGTTTGGCCGGTTTGGCCGCATCGGGGCGGCTCGGTTCGGCCTTGCGCATGATCCGTGGCAGCGGGATCCGTTTGCATACTGCGCCGTCGACTCGCGATCGACGGCGCCAGACAATCTCGACCCGCGAAAAGACGAAAGATCCGAAATTCGAATCGTAGCACTTCCGAATTCCGGATCTTTCACGGACAGCCTTTCAATGGGCCGCACTTAAAAAGTATTGCTCAACTTTTTAAAATATTCCTGCACCAGCTTGCGATATTCATCGGGCGGTTGGCGGCCGGTCATGCGGGTAAGCTCGAGCTTCTTGCGCAGCGAATTCTGAAACAGTTTCGATTCGAGAACACGCGCGGTCCGGAGCAGAATGGAATGAACCTCAACCATGATCTCGTGATTGCCGGTGCTGCCGCCCATGTCACGGCCAGCCAGCCAGCCGTCCATCTCCATGGACAGCTCCCGGACACTGGGATCGTCCAATCGCTCGGCAACCTCGTCAAGGTCCTTGGAAATCTTGTCCATCAGCTTCTCCTGTGCCTCGCCGGGCATTCCCTCTTCGCTCGCTTTTTCGGCCTGCTTGGCGTTTTCGAGCGTCTTCTTCAGCATTTTCGCCAGCTGTTCGCCGGTAAGAGACGGCTTTGCTTCCATCGCCTTCTCCAGGTGTTCAGCCATCTGTGCCAGCCCCTGTCCCACCTGGCCCTGGTATTTCTCCGAACGGTCAAATCGCTGGTAGCGGAGGGCGTTCTCGGCGCGCTGCATCTTGCCGCTCACACCGGCCGAACTTCCCGCCTTGTTGCACATGGACAGTTGTCGTGACGCCTCGGGATTCTCCTTTTCCATGCGACTGGAGGCCTGGCTCACGTTTTTCATCAACTGCTCGAGATTCTTGCGAAGGCTCTTCTGGTCGGCCGCCATCTGTTTGCTGGCACTTTTGTTCTTTCCCTGGCTGCACTGCTGTGTTGCTTCGCGCAAGCTTTGCTGCTGATTCTGCAGCGCCTGCAACTGTTCGTTCAAATTCTCGAGTTCATCGCCCGATGATTCTTCCTGTACCTGCTCGAGCAGCTCCTTGGTACGGCGCAGAAAATTCGCGGCCATTTCACCGTCCA
>CAUZRT010000008.1:0-28693 GCA_963582235.1 Lentisphaeria bacterium | reverse complement strand
CGAACGCGGGCGCCGTTGGATCCTAATTTTCAGGGCTGGGCTATCGTACTTAGCGGCAAGGACGGCCGCTTTCGATTCAAGACGATCTATCCGGGTACATACCCTGCCGGGAAATACTGGACGCGGCCGCCCCCATATACACTTCAAAGTCACCAAGCGTGGCTATGTCGAACTCACTACCCAGATGTATTTTCCCCGGCCACAAGTTAAACAATGACGACCTTATCTTGAAACGCAAAGGCCCTGAGGACCAAAAGCTAATGATCGCCACCCGGGTCAATGCCGAGCCCGAAACGTATCAGTATCGCATCGTCCTGCAGCCGGCATGATGACGCGTGTGCAAAAACACTGAACACTGTCTCCTGAAACAACTCGTAATCGATCCATTCGTAATCGATGCTTGGCTGGCCTTCGATTAAGAAATGGATCGATTACGAGTACTATTTCTCCCTCCCAAAACTGGCAGCGCCAGAGAGTCTCTCAACCTCGACCGACTTACGCGATCCGAGAAATTCAATATTCATTGCCCCCCGATGGCACAAGCCTTCCGCGCACCGTTCCATAGCATCCGACACTCAAGAGTACACCGCCCACGTGTGGCGGACGGCGGGACTGGCAATAGCCCGTGGCTCGCCTAAACCCCCTCGGCGGCGATCCGCCGCCGCGAATCGGGGGATCGTGGGGTTTCGGCGCAGCCACCAACTACCCCGGCGGCGGGGCAAGTTCAGGGAAGTCGGGCAAACGCTCGGCGGCTTCGTCGAGGCGCGATGGGACGATGGCGACATCCGTGAGGACCGGTTCAAGGATGTCGTTCATGAGGAGCTGTTCGATGCGCGGCTGGATGACGACCGTGCGAATATGCTGAACAATGGCGTCCTCGGGATTGTCGTGAATGCCAAGGGCGACAATGTTCCGGATCAACGCTGCGCACGCCCGGCGGCTCGGCGGATTGCCGAGGACGTAGCGGCCGCGGAAAACAATGATGGCGTCCTGAAGCTGGGAATGGAACGAAAGAAGTGTTTCCTCAATGACGGACTTGCCGGCTTCATCATAGCGGGGCGCGAAACCGCGCCAGAAACCTTCGTGCTTGTTCAGTTCGCGGAGCATGGCGTCGCAAAAGCCGGAGGCCAGATCCAAGCGGCCGAGTTGCTCGAGCTGCTTCTGTTCGATTCTCGCCCATTCCAGGAGCATACGCAGGGCGGGCATGGTCATCTCGGGGCCGAAATTCACCTTGCCGGCGCCGCTCTCGCGCAGGGCGACGGCATCCGCCGGGGTAATCTCATCGGAATAGTGCTGCGTGAAAAGATAGTACTGGCGGTCGTTCCGATGCTTGCGCGCCTCCCGGTCGAGGACCTCCACCAGCTCGGGCTTGAAGCCGGTCTGCCGGAGGACGTAGTCGCCGGATTCCTCCGGCACTAGCCGCATATGTGTGCCGGTTTGAGCAACGATGAAATCGATGCGTACATTGTCGAGCCGGCGCTCGGCCAATCCAGCCCGGAGCAACTCGATATAGCGGTCAAAACTCGCCGGCGCCGTCAATCCGCCTTTCTGTTCTTCGGAGCCGACTTCGTATGAGATTGGCTCCAGCCCGAGGCGCTGGCGTTCCTGCTCGCAGAAATCGATCATCTCGAGCGTCGTGCCGGCAACAAGTTCGAGCGGCAATTGCCCGTCGACCTCTTCATCGTGGCGCCCGCTGGTACCGTCGGCATGCCAGCATGAAAAACCGGCTTCCAGGTCGGCGGTGATGTTTTTCTTGACCCAGTCCATGATCTCCGCGCGCGGTTCGGTTCGCTGGGCAGCAAGAATGTACGGCCCGCCATGGTCACGCCCGAAAATGATCGGACCGTGGTAACCCGCTTCGTCGGCCAGATCGTTGACCATTGCCACCAGCTGCTTTGCATTCAGGCCGGTGTAACCGCCGTCGATGTTGACCTGATTTGTGGTCACCATGATCAGCGGCATGGAGTCCGTGTCGCAGCAACTCAAAAGCGCCGCTTTGAGCGCCAGGCGATCGGTGTAACAGTAAGCGAGGATGGCCGGCGCCGGGCGTCCCTCCTGCCGCGTCTTCATGATGAAATCGACCAGCTCCGTCATGCGCACCGACGGCCGCGGAAAAGTGCACGAGGGCGGTGGCGGACTGCCGCCCTCGATGAACTGGATGAGGCCGACGCGACCCGAGAAATAATCATCGGGTGGTGTATCCAAAGCCGTTCGGAGCGCCTTCCGGTCGGTGCCGACCATACATTCTTCGCTCTTCGTGGCGCGCAGGATCACCACCTGGCGACACCAGGCGGGCACAGCCTGCGCCGGGGTGAACTCAAAACCATATTTGCCGTCGCCGGTGAGCCGCCGGTACCAGACGTCACCAACGAATACATTGACGTCGTTCGTTTCGATTTCGCGGCGCAGGTGATGGTCTGGAGCGAGGCTCTCGAAAGAGGTCCCGTCCGCTGCGAAAATCGGTTCTTCGATGATTATCCTGTGCTGCTGTTGGAGCCCGCGGAACGTTGTCGCAAGATTGAGCAATTCCGGCGCATCACCGTCTTCCATGGCCGCAAGTGCGTCTATCAGATCCGACTTCATAGCATCGCTGGTGAAGCACGGATACGGTTTCAGATACAGCTTCACCTCGGAAATGCCGGCGCCGCCGGCTTCCCGGTCGCCGGCCAAGAGTACCGCGAGCGCGATCAGGTTGAGCAGCTCGGCGCCGGCGTTGTCGGCGAAAATTCCGACAGCGTCGACACCGTCCGCTGCAAGGGCGCCGGCGATACGCTCCGAATCATCGACCAGCACGGTTTCCGGGCTGTAAATCTCCCGCGGCAGACCCAGGTCGAAGGAGTTGCCGACCATCACCGCTTGCAAAGCCGTTGCAACATTTGCCGCGGGTAGGTGCTCCGCCCAGGATGCGATCTGATTGCGAAACGCGTCGAGGACCGGCGAAAGTGCCGGGTGTTTCGCGGCGCGGTGCGGATCCGTACGTTTCGTGTCGGGAAAATCGAAATAGCCGGCGCCGACCATCTTCAAGTACTCGAAATAGGCTACGGTCGGCATCAGCCGATTCTGCGGGCTTACCCATTGGCGGCCAAAAACCGGCCCCATGATCGCGGTCCAATGCTCGGCGTACGGTAAGTCCAGCGCGGCTTTACCGAATATTTCCGCGGGACTCGGCACGGTCCCTTTGTCGGTGACGGAATCGCGCAGGCGTTCGAGCCGGTTTCGAATTTTACTGTTCAACAAGTGTTCCGCGTTCAACGAGGCCAGCAACCCGCAACCTTCCCCGACCGGACCAATCGAGGTGATCGATCCGATCTGTTCAGCCTTGTGCGGCAAGTCTCGGCGAGCCAGCGTGCCGGCAGCGGCGCCGGTTGTGCGGTATTCGGCCAGGCACTCCAGCGGCGGCGGCACGCCGTCGACACTGACGACGCGACCCTGCGGATTGATGACCCAGGCATCTTCACCGAGCTCGACCCAGTCATAAACGAGGCGTTCCGACTCGATGGCGTCTGGGTCATCAGCGTCCGTGACCGGAAAAACGCGGCGGTCGACGGTGACCTTGAGCGTACAACCGTTGTCCGCATCAACGAGGTAAACTGTGCGATCATTTTCAGTGCTGCCGACCTCGAGGGAGCGGATGTCCTCGCCAATGGCATGGTGAATCAGGTGAACGAGAATCTCGAACCGCGGATCGTTCAGCAGGCGTCCGGCCCATGGATTTCTGTCGGAGATGTTATCGTAGAGCACCGGTTTCAGCAATTGCGGTCGGAGCGCTTCGGGTGCCACCCACTTCAGCTCCGGCAGCGTTCCCCAGCGGGGATTGTGACCGAGAAACGGCCGGCCGCGGGGGTCGACCAACAGTTTTACCGGGCTCCCCCGCATCCAGGAATTGGCGTAAGAGGGCGCATCGTGCAGCGTGTCGTTGGATACGAGGTCCAAAAAGAAACATTCCGAATTGGCGCTTATGGGTATTGCCGCGTGTCCCCATCCCGAGGGTATCATGATCGTGTCCGGCTCGTTGCCGATGGGCACCAAGCGGATTTCGAGGGCTGTGCGCCGCTGGACGTTGCCGCCGGCCGCAACCGGCCCCAGCCGCACGAGAATATTGAGCATGTTCCGGCAACGGTACAGCTCGCCCGGACTGATACGGGATTCGCCTGCCAGCATGCGATGATTGTGCCCGGACGACATCACAATATCCAGCATCGGCCCGTGCGCCGTACCGACCACGCTGTGCGCGTGCGCCGTGCCGTAATTGACAATGTCATAATGAGCGTTGACGCCGCCATAGTGCCAGCCGTCATTCTGAAACTCGAGATCGTCCGCGGCCCGGGCATTGCCTTCCGAATTACCGCCATGTACGAGGTAAGCGCGACGGTTCGGTGAGACGATGCTGCCCCAGGCAACTTGGAAATGCGCGCCGTCGGTCTTGTCGGCGCGTTTGCCGATGATGACACCCGGCGGGAATACGATGTCGAAGGTGACGGGATCGAAAGCGCAGGGCACCACGGTGTGCCGATCCATCGGCACCAACTTGAATTCAGGGACCTCCGTGAGAATGCGCTCGACAACATCCCCCGGAACCGACTGCCGGACCGCGTCGGGAAGATTCGGCTCGCGGCTGATGGAAACCAACGCGCGACGGATATCTCTGCGAAGCGAATGGTCGTCCTTGAAGAGGTTACCTTGTCCATTATCGAGCCGGTCGAGCGTGCTCAAAAGCGCGTCGCTGAAAAAGCGCTCAACATTGCCGCCGAAGATGGGGGCGTCTTTGATGCTCTCGGCAAAGGCGATCGGATCATGGCCGATGGCCGCCACAACCGCGCGCAGAGCCGAGCGAGTCTGTACGGCGCTGCCACCGATGACGGCCGTACATTTGGCCTCCTCATATGCCGCGAAATCGCTGGCATCGAAGAAGCCTTGATGCGTGAAGGCGACGCATAATGCGCCGTCAATATCCGCGTAAATACGCTCCGCCAACTGCCGCGCCTCGGCGGGCGTCAGCGCAAATGTCAGCTCATGTCGCAGGGAGTTGCGCCCGGCCATGTCCCACTGGCAGCAGCCGACCCTGAGCTCAGGGGGGACGATCCAGGATGTGGAAACTGACGACACGAAAACGTGCCTCTCGTTTGACAGCTTACAACAAACGTTCGTAGTGACTGCGTATCATCTGCGCATATCGCGTGCCATTCAACGTCGTCACCGCCTGCCGCCATGTCGACAGGACTGTAGTAATATGACCAAATCTCCGATCGACGCAAGGCGGAATTGTTCGGCGTACAGACTTCCCGCAGCGTTGTTGCCAGTATAACGGAAGCGATCCGGCAGCGGCAATATTGGCGATCGGGGCGGTAGCGGTAAGTTAAAGGGCCGGCGCGCGGCGGCGTCACCAGGGACGGCAACGCTCCGCTGGAGCGGCACGGGACCTCACGTCCCGCTCCAGGCGGTGGTGGTGTACATGCCCATGGCGGCGGGGGCTCCGGCCAATGCTTGCTTGCATAGGTTCGGTTAAAGGATTTGTAATGGATTTCGGTGGCCCAGGTTCGTTCGCATGCATAAGGCGATGCTGTAGTATCGTCGTTGCATGCGAACGGAATTGAGACTCGGAAGGCGCGCGCAAAGCCTTGATCACAGTTCTGCACAATGAGTACTGGAGCGAAGCAAGAACGCCAATTTCTCCGGGCACTCCGACCATACCGGGGTCGAGAAATCCAATGGCAGCGGCGCCCCGGCTAGGCCGGAGCGAAATCTATCCGTGAATGTCGGCTGGGAGGCCAATATGTCCGGCATTTTGAGGTTCATCGCCTGGGAATTTGTTTTTTCGATGCCGCCTGCGACGCAAAATCGCAGGGGGCGCTAAGCCGCGAAAACCCCGGTTTCAGCCATGCAGCCGGACGGACCGAGTAACCGCCGCTGGGCACCTGCGGCGTAGCTGCCGTGCGGCAGCTACGGTTACGGTTGCATGCTGTCGTTCGTCCTACGGGATGTAAGTTGTCGCGTTTCCGATGGAAGCGGGGTTTTCGGTCAGGTACTAAATAGCCGGCGCGGCGCGCTCAGGGTCACGACGGCAGGAAACGGCGTATGGGGAAGTACATCATGCGAGTCGAACAGGAAAACGCTGATCGCGCGAGCGCGCAACGCGCCGTTGTTGTCGGCGGACTGCTGTTACTGGGCGCAATCCTGATTATCACCGTGCTCAGCAAGCAGTTCGTATTCGGCCTTGGTCACCTGAAACGCCCGATTATTTCATTTATCGCTATTTACCTAGTCGCCTGGGGCGGTTATGCATTGGCGGTTTTTCACGGCAATGCGCTCGCCATCAATAAACGGCTGTTCACCTTTGTGGTCTGGGTCGCAATACTGGTTAGACTCCTGCTGATTTTCTCGAATCCCATTCTCGAAAACGATTTCTACCGCTACATCTGGGATGGCAAGGTCCTCGAATCGGGGCGAAACCCATTCCACGCGGCGCCGGCCGAAATGGACATCGCCGACATCGAACCCGATGAAGGCCGGCGGCCGCGCGCCGCTCTGGTGCACAGGCGCATCAATTACCCGGATGTCAAGACAATCTACCCGCCGCTGGCACAACTCGTTTTCCTTCTCAACGCTTCATTATTCGGCTGGGAGCCGGGCGGATTTCGCCTCACTTTTCTCATCCTCGACCTGTTGATTATGGTCGCCATTTATTGGCTGACCGGCGATCCCGGCCGGCGTCGGGCCTGCTTTCTCGTCTATGCATGGAATCCACTGCTGCTCAAGGAAACCATCAACTCGATGCACATCGATATCGCCTGTGCACTGTTTCTGACGGCATACGTGGCGGCAGTCATAAAAGGGCGACCGGCCCTCGCCTTCGCCGCACTGCTGCCGGCGGTCTTTGTCAAGATTACCCCTGTTGTTCTCCTGGCACCGCTGTCATTCTATCTCATTCACACACGACGCTGGGGCCGGCTCCTGGTTTACAACGCGGTCTTCCTCCTTGTCGCTCTGGCACTGGTGTGGACAATGGGATTCGGTGTTCGTGAACCGTTTTCCGGACTATTGGAATTCGCCCACGAATGGGAAATGAATTCCTCGCTGTTCGCGCTCGTACAGGGCCTTCTGAAAATGGCGGGCGTCGCCAATGACCCGGCTGCCGCGTTGGCGAAATGGATGCTCGCGGGCTGCTTCGGCACCTTTATTCTGGTTAGCGGATTCGTTGTCCGCAGCCGTGAACAGCTCCTCCATATTTCGCTCTGGGCACTGATGCTGGTCTTTCTTATCGCGCCGACCGGAAATCCCTGGTATCTGACGTGGCTGCTGCCTTTTCTCATGGTCACCCGGCACCCGGTCGTGCTGGCGCTGATGATCGTGACGTCGCTGTATTATTTCAATTTCGTGATCATTGATCGGGAGTTGGGGAACACCAGCTACACCATCCAGCAGTGGGCTGAATACCTGCCCTTCTATCTGTTCCTGGGTTGGTACGCCTGGTGGCGGCACGGTGCGCGCTGAGCCAATACGCCAGCGGTTTCTCTGCGTCACGAACCTCTCGGCACGGTGACAACTGCTGAATTCGCAAGTACAGTTTGTCTCATTATGTTACATCGAAATGGCGGTCGATTTTTGTCCAGCGCTTCGAAACGCAATACCTTTTGGAGCATGGCACGCAAAAAACAGATCTTACACGGCAAGATCATTCGCAAGCCGACCCAGCAAGCGGCCTCACGGCTCAAGCGGCGGCGACCGAAATCAAAGGCGGAACTGAGAAAGGCTTTCGTCTCGCACTGTCGTCAGGCTGTCGAGCATATTCAGGAGTTCAACCGCAATGCGAAAAAGGTCGACAAAGAATACCACCTGAAGGCAGCGGTGGAACATCTGGAGATCTGCCTGCAATCCCGTCCCGGTCACCATCTTCTGCGCAATCAGCACCGACTGTGCCGGGACGAGTTGTGGCATCCGGAAGACCAGGCGGCGGCAGCGGCGGGCCGGCAGATAGATGTCCTTTTCTCAGCCCGACCTGTTCTGACCCGCCGCGCGGCCAATGCTAGTAAATTTCTGGGATTTGGTTGCGCGCTGAGCGATCACAGTAGGTCCCGCCCCGTCAGCCGACGGGGCGGGACGATAGGCCGCGAGATTTCTCGCGGCCGTTCACGGCGGGTGAAGTCCGTGAAATTCGGAACGCCATTGAGAAATTATACCAGCATTGGCCGCGCGGCGGCATCACTTACAAGAGGGGCTCGAGGCGCTTGCGGACCTCGAGTCGTGCCCGGTGAACCCGCGATTTGACGGCCGCCTCGCTGAGGTTCATGACTTCCGCAATCTCACGCAGCGACATGCCGGCGATGTCTTTCAACATATACGCCATCCGGTATATCGGCTCGAGCGACTGAATGGCCTTTTCAATAAGTGTGCGAAGCTCGTCGCGCTCCAACTCCTGGTCCGGCGACAATGACCGCTTTATCCACGGATGCAGACGTCCGCTCCCGGAGGATTCCCCGAGCGCGGTATGCTGTTTGTTAGAAAGTTCCTCGAGTGACACTTCACCCCGGCGCTTCATCTTTTTACGCAACTTCATGTATGCCTGATTGGCGGCGATCCGGTAGACCCAGCTCGAGAATTTCGATTTCTCCTTGAACGTCGGCCATTTCCGCCAAATCGTCAGAAAAGTCTCCTGGACAGCCTCCTGGGCGTCCTCCTCGGACGTCAGGATACGCAGCGAAAGTCCGTAAATGCGATTTCCGAAGATATCAACGAGGCGGTCGGCGGCATTCGGATGCTCAGCCTTCAACAGCTTCAGCACCTCCTCGTCCATCGCACCCCGGGATTTGGATTCGTCCTTTTCAGCTGACATAGGTCGCTATACGATTTCTGAGGTCCCTGTCATCGTTTCGTCACCTGCGCGGCGCCGACGGAGCGCCACGAAATCGGAATGACAATGACACCCTGAACCGATTTTTACACATCGTTTGGGCCACCACAAAGCGGGCGGCGGAGCCCTGTTCCGGCAAACGCCGATCCGGATTTGAAAATCCATAATATACGATATTTTTACCGATTATCGAATTTTTAGCCAAGGAGAGTCTGATGATTTCACCTGCCTTTAAGCCGCTGATCCACGCTGCCCTGATGCTGTGTGCCTGCCTGGTTCTGTCGCCGTCGGCCAAGGCGCAATTCGGGGCGCGCAATGATGCCGCACGCCGCGAATGGCTGCCAGGGCTCGAAAAGATGCAGGCCGCCGAAAAGGCGGAAGCCCTTCGCAACTACGAGACGGCGCTCGAGCTGTATAAGAATGCCAATCGGATATTTAAGACCGTAAACACGAAATATCCCGACTGGATGGTGTCCATGCTGGAGTACCGGATTCGCTTCAGCAGTAGGAAGATCACAAAGCTGGAGCGCATTCTCGATTCCCAGGGCCGCCAACGCCCGGCCCGGGATAGACAGGCCGACAACGAGGCGCTGAAACGAAAACTTAGAAAGCTTCAGGAACACCACGACCAGCTCAACGGCCGACTGCTGGTTGCGCGGCAGGCACTCGACCGGGCACGTGCCGAATCGGCACGCATGAGCGATGTGGCTGAGGATGCCAAAGAACTGCTGGTGGAAAACCGGACGCTGCGGGCGGCAAACGACGGCCTACAGCGGCGAATCGAGAACATTAACAGCAAGCTGGTTGAACTGAGAGATGCCGGCGGCGTTCGTGATGCACTTCGCGAATTGAATAAAGAACGAAACCTGGCAAAGACAAAGCAAGCTGCGTGCGAAACATCGAGAGCGGAACTCGAATCCGAACTGCAGGAACTTCGCGCTGAACTGGGCCGGACCACTCTCGCGCGCGAAACCGCCGGCGCCGATGCCAAAAAACACGCCATTGTCCGCACCCAGTTGCTTTCCGAAATCGAGCAGCTACACAACGGCATAAACCGTAAAAAGGCCGAGCACGAACAAACCGAGCTGACGCTGGCCATCTGCAAACAGACCGTATATGGTCTGAAAGACCGTGTACAGGTGAAGCAGAAACGCGTCGAGGAACTCGAAGAATTGCTGGAAAAGAACGTCGATATAGCACGGCAATACGGCCGTCTTATTCAGCAGCATAAACAGGAAGTTCTCGATCTGAGAGACGGCGTGTCAACGCTGAAAGTCACGAATGCGAAACAGCTTAAAGAGTTGGCGCTCAATAAGACTCAGGTCAATGCGATGCAGATCGGAAACGTTGAGCTACGGGAGGAGAGCGACCGGCTCAGGAAGCGTCTGTCGGAGATGAAAGAGAATGAGCGCGATTCCCAGTTTCGCCTGATCCAGTACAAGAGCCGCTATGAGTCAATGGCCGAGCATGAGAAAAAGTGGAAAGAAAAATACGAGATACAGCTTGCCTTTAATCAGGCATTCCAGCGGGATGCCGAGCAGGCGCACGTCGACGGTGCAGCCGCTTTCGAAGTATCGAGAGCGGGGCTCGAATCCGAATTGCAGGAACTTCGCGCTGAACTGGGCCGGATCGCTCTCGAGCGTGAAACCGCCGGCGCCGATGCCAAAAAACACGCCATTGTCCGCACCCAGTTGCTTGCCGAAATCGAGCAGCTACACAACGGCATAAACCGTGAAAAAGCAGAGCGCGAACAAACCGAGCTGACGCTGACCATCTGCGAACAGACCCTCGACGGCCTAAAGAAAGACATCGATGCTCTTCATGTGGTCCTCGATGAGAACAGCAAACTTATCGCCAACGGCATTGAGGCCAGGAAGCGGCTTGTTCAAGCGCAAACCGCGGGTCCGAACACCGCCGAAGATGCCGATGTCCGGCAACACGCGGATAGGCAGAGCGATTTTGACGGTCTGCAAGACCGCATACAGATGAAGCAGAAACGCGTCGAGGAACTCAAAGAATTGCTGGAAAAGAACGTCGATATAGCACGGCAATACGGCCGTCTTATTCAGCAGCATAAGCAGGAAGTGCTCGATCTGAGAGACGGCGTGTCAACGCTGAAAGTGACGAATGCGAAACAGCTTAAAGAGTTGGCGCTAAATAATACCCACCTCGATGCGATGCAGATCGGAAACGTTGAGCTGCGGGAGGAGAGCGACCGGCTCAGGAAGCGTCTGTCGGAGATGAAAGAGAATGAGCGCGATTCCCAGTTTCGCCTGATCCAGTACAAGAGCCGCTATGAGTCAATGGCCGAGCATGAGAAAAAGTGGAAAGAAAAATACGAGGCACAGCTTGCCTTTAATCAGGCATTCCAGCGGGATGCCGAGCAGGCGCGCGTCGACGGTGCAGCCGCATTCGAAGCATCTAGAACGGGGCTCGAATTCGAACTGCAGGAACTTCGCGCTGAACTGGGCCGGACCGCTCTCGCGCGCGAAACCGCCGGCGCCGATGCCAAAAAACACGCCATTGTCCGCACCCAGTTGCTTTCCGAAATCGAGCAGCTACACAACGGCATAAACCGTAAAAAGGCCGAGCGCGAACAAACCGAGCTGACGCTGACCATCTGCGAACAGACCCTCGACGGCCTGAAAGACCGCGCACAGGTGAACCAGAAACGCGTCGAGGAACTCGAAGAATTGCTGGAAAAGAACATCGATGTAGAACGGCAATACGGCCGTCTTATTCAGCAGCATAAACAAGAAGTGCTCGATCTGAGAGACGGCGTGTCAACGCTGAAAGTGACGAATGCGAAACAGCTTAAAGAGTTGGCGCTAAATAATACCCACCTCGATGCGATGCAGATCGGAAACGTTGAGTTGCGGGAGGAGAGCGACCGGTTCAGGAAGCGTCTGTCGGAGATGAAAGAGAATGAGCGCGATTCTCAGTTTCGCCTGATCCAGTACAAGAGCCGCTATGAGTCAATGGCCGAGCATGAGAAAAAGTGGAAAGAAAAATACGAGGCACAACTTGCCTTTAATCAGGCATTCCAGCGGGATGCCTTGCAGGCGCGCGTCGATGGTGCAGCCGCATCCTCGACAAGCTTGCAGTCGGCGCCGGAATCGAATTCGGTCGACGGTTACCGGCGTGTCATTCAGACCATGGATGATCAGGCGCGAAGCTATGAAAGAAAACTGGCGCAGATGAACGTGGATCTCATCAACCGCGACGCACGCATCAAGAAACAGGTGGCTGAAATCGCGCGCCTGCAAGGCGACTTCGCGCGGTTTAAGAGCACAAAGACGGGTCGCAACGACCAGCTCCGCAAGCTCAATCTCAAACTGCTCGGCGATCAGGAACTGGAACAGAGCCGGAGCGAGGCGTTGTCGAATCAGATCAAGGCCCGGGAAACATCCCGGAGCAAGGCCGAAGCCGAGGTCCCGGAAAAAGGCTTGTCGGATGCCAGAATCGATGCCTGGGCGAAAGTCGAAATGCTTCTGTATCGCGCCTCAGTCGCCGAGGGGCAGGGCAGCATCGAGGCAGCAAAATGGAACTATGAACGGGCACTCTCATTGGATCCGGACCGGACGGAAGCGCTGGTGCGGCTGGGAAATCTGCTGCGCGATTCCGGCGACGCGGAAAGTGCCAGGCGTTACCTGAACCGCGCCTTCTATAAGAACCCCGATGATTTGGCAATTCTTCTGCCGTTTGGATTCCTTCTGGCCACCAGCGAACAGGCGGAACTGGCCATCTCGATGCTCGCGCGCGCCGTCGCTCTCCATCCGGGCAATCCGGATGTACACCGTTGTCTCGGCGTGGCCTGTCAGTCGATCGGATGGATCGAAGCAGCAGAAGTTCAATTCAAGCGCTCCTTCGAACTTGACGAACGCAATGCGGATACGGCGTACAATCTGGCCGTTCTGTACACGGCCCAAAACCCCGCCGACATGGCCGATGCGAATCGCTGGTACGATGTGGCCGTGGCACTCGGCGCGGAACCCGATCCGGCACTGGAGCAGTTATTGAATCAAACCGATTGATTCCGGCCCCCGGTCAGTGGTTGGCCGCGGTCGTTTGTCAATATGCCACGCCGGCATTATATTAAAGATGTACCAACCACGGAAGGAATGAATGATGACGAGCTTCAGGAAACTGATTTCCGAGCGCTACCGCTGGTCGCTTTTCGCGGTTGTGTCGGTGGCCATACTGTCGGCGGCAATACCGTATGCCCGTGCTCAAGACGCCTTAACGAATGCCGACGCCGAACCCGCCCAGCCCTCGCGAACACCCGATATCCTTGACGAGACCATCACCGAGGTGGTGGCAAAATATCTGGAGAAGTGGCACTACGAAAAGCCGAAGATCAACAACGAAGTTTCGGCAATTCTATTTGCAGAATATTTCGAGCGCCTCGATCCGTATCGGTACTATTTCCTGCAGACGGATATCGACGAGTTCCTGCCCTATCGCAATATCCTCGATGACGAGACCAAGAAGGGCAAGCTTGACTTCGCTTTCCAAGTCTACGAGCGGTTTCTCGAACGCATCGCCGATCGTGTCGCCTATTGCGAGCAGCATATCAATGAAGAGTTCGATTTTTCAACCGACGAACGGATGCTAACCGATCGAAAGGATATCCCCTGGGCCGCGGGCACGCTCGAATTGGACGCCGCCTGGCGGCAGCGCCTCAAAAACCAGGTCTTGATTCAGGAATTCGCCAAGGAGGAGAAAGAGAAGGAAGAGGAAAAAGAGAAGGCGGCTGAAGACGAGACCACCGCCGAGGATGCAGCCCCGGAAGGGGGCGCCACAGCCGCCGGCGCAGAAAACAACGCCGCCACCGAGGACGCAGCGCCGGCAGTAACCTATGACTTCGGTGCAAACCTGACGCCGCGGGAAAAGGTCCTCAAGCGCTATCGCCAGTATCTCAAGTTCATGAAGAAGAACGACAACGCGGATATCCTCGAGTATTACCTGACGACGCTGGCGCATATCTTCGACCCGCACTCAGCTTACTTGAACTGGCGCTCCCTCGAGGACTTCGATATTGCCATGAAACTGTCGCTCCAGGGTATCGGCGCAACCCTCAAATACAATGACGGCTACACCGAGGTCGTCAGTATTATTCCAGGTGGCCCGGCTGACGCTCAGGGCGAACTGAAGCCCGGCGACAAGATCGTCGAGGTGGCACAGGGCAACAAGCCGTCCGACGACGTTGTCAACATGCCGCTGAACAAGGTCGTCCGCCTCATACGTGGCGACAAGAACACGGAGGTCCGCCTCACCGTGGTCAAGACGGTGTACAGCGTTCCCAAAGTCATCAGCATTATTCGCGACGAGGTTAAACTGACCGAGCAGGAGGCTAAGTCCGAAGGTGTCCGCGAAGTGCCCATGCCGGACAGCCGCATCCTGCGGCTCGGGGTTGTCTATGTGCCGTCCTTCTATGCTGATTTCGAAGCCAAAAAGAAGGGTCTCCCCGATGCCAAGAGCACGACGCGGGACGTGCAGCGCATTATTGACGAGATGATCGAAATCGAGCAGGTGCACGGCTTGATCATCGACTTGCGCTCCAACGGCGGCGGCAGCCTCGAGGAAGCCATTGACCTGGCCGGTCTGTTCGTTCCCGAAGGCCCCATGGTCCAAGTCAAGCAATCGAAAATACCTACTGTGCGCGGGGACGAGGACAACGGCTTCGCATACGACCTGCCGATTGTCGTCATGGTCAATCAACTGAGCGCGTCGGCATCGGAAATTTTCTCTGGCGCCATTCAGGACTATAGTCGCGGTATCATTGCCGGCAGCAAAAACACCCACGGCAAAGGCACGGTCCAAACGGTATTCAAACTGAGCCGCCGCGGCCGGTTGAAAAATCGTAAGTCCGGCGCCCTGAAGTACACCATGGCAAAATTCTACCGGGTCACGGGGGCCTCAACGCAGAAAAAGGGCATTGCCCAAGACATCATTTTCGAGTCCTTCCTCGATCACATGGAGCTCGGCGAAGCTCAGCTCGACCACGTGCTCGCCTGGGATACGATCGCGCCGCGGGAGATCCGCAAGAGTTTCCTCAACGTCAGTGAATACGTCAACGAGATCAAGGCGCGGTCAGAGCAACGTCTTGACGCCAACGAAGAATATCGAAAGTTGACGGAGGATATCCGGCGCTTCGGCGAGCGCAAAGAGGAGAGATATATAACCTTGAAACGGGAGAAACGGATCGCCATGCGAGAGGAGGACGAATATTGGTCCAAGCGCAGCCAATCCGTGCTCGGCAAACGCAAGCGTTACGAGAATAAAGAGGAGGAGGAAGAAGAAGAAGAAATGGACGACCTCTATCTTGATGAAGCACTGCTCATACTGGCGGATCTCATCAGCTGCCTCGAGCGGGACAACAAGCTGGCCATAACGGACACCGCGGCACACCACTGAAAGAAGCAACACCCTGACGTTCGCGATGAAGCGACGAGTTATCGCCTCATATACGCCCCGCAGAACACTCCGCATCCATGCGGTTCTGCGGGGTTTATTTGTTGCACCGTGATGGTTGTGACGTCATCTCGGCATCCGCATCGAATACATATTGCCGGCAACCACTAAATAGTTCTTGAACGAAACAGGCATTACGCAGTACGAACTCATGAAAGCACTCATACTGGCAAGCGGCGTGGGCGAACGCCTGCGGCCCTTGACCGATGAAACAAACAAAGGCATGCTGCCCATCGGCGACAAACCGGTTCTCGAACATATCGTCGAAAACCTGGCACGGCACGGCCTCAAACGCATTGTCATGGCCGTCGGTGTGAAGAAGGAACAGGTCATAGAACACTTCAAAGACGGCTCCGCGTTCGGCGTGTCCATCGAATACGCAGAAAGCGATCGGCCCCAACAGACGGCAGGCGAAGTCGCCAACGCTCGCCAATTCCTGCGGTCCGAGGAAAACTTCATCGTCCACTACGGCGACGCGATCACGAATCTGGAATTCAGCAAGTTCGTCAATTTTCATGTCGAGTCAGGGGCTCTCGCCACCGGACCGCGCATGAAGGAGATATACACCGAGTCGGGCATCTATGTCTGCGGTGACGACGGGCGCGTCCACTCGCTGTGTGAGAAGCCGTTTATCAACGATCTAATCGAGCTCCCGGGTATCTATTCCAACGTGCCGATTTTCTGCTTTCAGAGTCGGATACTTGACGACTCGAATGTTGCCTTCGGCAAAGATATCAGTCACGATCTCATCCCGCCGCTGATTGAGGGCGGCAAGGTGATGGCATTTTTTCAGCCTGACCTTTGGCACGTCGATATCGGCAACGTCAAGAAATACCATGCCGCGTGCGAAGCGTATGAAAAGGGCGAACTAGCCAAGCTGCGGAAACTGGCGTGAAGAGAATACTAATAACGGGGGGCGCCGGCTTCATTGGTTCGAATACGGCGGACCGGCTGCTGAATGAAGGCTATGACGTCGTCGTCGTCGACAACCTGACGACGGGTTGCCACCCCAACGTCAACTCGAAGGTACGCTTCCATGACTTGGATATCGGCGACGACGCTCTCGTCGATCTTATTCGGGCCGAAAGGATCGACGCCGTCATCCACGCAGCGGCGCAGATAAACGTTCGCGACTCCGTTACCGACCCCGTCACCGACGCCCGAATCAACATTGTCGGTACGATCAAACTGCTGCACGCCTGCGCCGCCCACGGGGTCAAACGGATCGTCTTCGCGTCGTCGGGCGGAACCGTATACGGAAATGCCCCCACACTGCCGGCGGCCGAGGCCACGCCGCTCAGTCCCCACAGTCCATACGGTATCGCCAAGGCAACCTGCGAGCATTATCTCGAATTCTTTCGCATCCATCACGGTCTCAGACCTGTAATTCTGCGCTACGCCAATATCTTCGGACCGCGGCAGAACCCGAAAGGAGAGGCCGGTGTTATCGCGGTCTTCATTCAGCAGATCCTGGACGGCAAGACGCCCTGTATCTGGGGTCCCGGGGATCAGACACGGGATTTTGTCTATATTGACGATGTCACAACGGCGAACCTCGCCGCCTTGCGCTATGCGGGCAAGCGTACGGTCTTTAATATCGGCTCCGGCGTCGAAACGTCTATCAACGCCGTTTACGCCATTCTGGCGAAGGTGTTGGATGCCGGCGAGCCCGCGCACAACCCCGATTACAGGGAAGAGATTCAACGCATCTGTCTCGACGCCTCATGCGCTGCCGCCGAACTGAAATGGCTCCCGCAGGTGGACATTGCCACCGGCATCGAACGGACCGTTGCCTGGTATCGCCGGCCGTGAGCCCACCGGATTTCCGCGGACAGTCCGTATAACACATACGTTTTGACAGGCACTTGGCCTCGCTATCGCTTGGTAATCGGGATTTGGCGTATAATTCGGCATTGACGTTCTGACACGTTGGCCTTTGTTGTCGCGGGCGTCAGAGTCTCGCAGTCCCGCATGGGCTCAACATGTCCCATAAGTTCTTGACTGAATACCGCACGTGTGACAACGGCGGTTGGCTTGCCTGGCGCGAGCGCGGCTATAGGCTTGTACGCCCGCATACGGGACCGTTGGCGTACAAGCAGCGGCATCCGCTCACCGTTATACATGCACGGTGCCCAGCCGGAAAACTGTGTGGGACATGGTGAGCGCATGCGGGACTGCGGGACTCTGAGACTCAGACGCGCAATAGCTCCCCGTTTCCACGCTAAACCATGTACACGTCCCGAAACCATCTTGCGGGGCAAACGGCAGCAAGCCCCATCGCTGCCCAAATGCTTAAAGTCTGATCTGATTAAAAAAGGGGACTATATTATATAAATTATTATATATGAATATCTTTTCTATTGACTGTCCGCGATAATCGCGGTCTGGATATCATCGCCGGCGGTCGCTCTCCAGGCCGTCCAACAACGCCTCGGAGAGTTCACTGCCGATGCGACTCAATATGGCCGTCGCCCGGGATCGATTTTTATCATGGAGATAGATGAGACCCTTGATAATTTCCGCTTCGGATGAGGCGCCGTTGCCGCCTAGCCGCTTGAGCCGCTCCTCAATCGTCAATTCATCGACGTCGATTTCTCGTGACAACGTCCCGAGATACGCAGACTCCTTCTCGCAGATCAGCTTCCCGTCCCGAATAGCGGCCAGCTTGAGCCGTTCGCTGCCGCCGGACAGATTCAACTTGACGATCTTGTTGACATCATTTCGAAACGACTCGGCGATGAGGTCCTTCGCATTCAGCACCCGCCGAACACTTTCGATAAATGCCGCGCGTCGGCGCTGGAAATCGGGATGCGACAGCGCCGGCGCATCACCGTCGACGTACGATTTCAGGGTCCTGAATTCCCGGATCAGAAGCATGCGAACGGCCGCCGCTTTGATCTGCTGATACCCCTGTCGGTCCTGCTCGTACTGCATGGCCATTCTTGCGGCATATTGCTGCCCGTCTTCCTGAAACTGTGCCGCCATCTCCAGCCGCTGAATCCTGGTAGCCTCGGCAAGCGGACCCGTGTAGTTCTCGAACAATTGGGCCACCTCATCATAACGGTGATCGTCGATCAAGGATTGCGCTTTCATCGAAAGGGCGACGACAATCCGTTCCATGTGCTGCGCGACTACCGCCGCATACGCCTCCATGGCCCGGATCACGGCCTCTCGTTCGTTGGCCCCTTGCACGCTGTCCACCAGCGCCTCGTAGTGCCGGCGGACCTCGCGCGTATTGTTGGGATTCCGTCGGGCGAATTTAGCGATGGTGTCTAATGCCACCTGGACGCGACTCGCGGCCGGGCCCCCGACGACATTATTGGCCACCGGCGGCGGCGATGGCAGTGCCGGATCCGGTGCCGGACCTGGTTCCGACCGCCACACCGCGACGATGATGGCGAGCATGACGGCAATGAGTACGAAAAGGCCGGCGATCGGGATCAGGTACAGAATCGAGGATCGCTGCGGCACCGCCGGCGTCGGCCGCAGCCCCATAATTTTCTTCCTGTTCACTGACTTCTTACGGCCGGCCCGTGCCGCCGGTCCGGCGGCTGGGTGCGGGCCCCGGCCGGAAATGACATTGTCGATCATGCGGATGACGGTTGCCCAGTCAGGCGGCCGTTGATCCGGATCTTTCGCCATCATCCTTTCGAGCAACGCCGAGCAGTTGTCGCTGACCTTCGGATTCCGGCTGCGGGCAGACGGAAGTGTGTCGGTGATGTGCTTAGTGAGAACAGCCATCGATGTGGGTGCGTCGAAAGGCGGCTCGCCGACAACGAGATGGTACAGCGTAGCCCCCATTGAATAGATGTCGCTGCGGCAGTCCAGTTCGACCGTTCCCTTCGCCTGCTCCGGGCTCATGTAATAGGGCGTGCCGATCACAAGACCGTCCAGGGTCATGCGCTTATCGTCGCGCGAGCTCCTGGCGATGCCGAGATCCAGTAGTTTCGGTACACGGTCCTTGTCGAGCTTTATATTACCCGGCTTGATGTCGCGGTGAATGACCTTGCTCGCGGTCCACGCATAATCCAGCGCTGCCGCCACATGACGGATGATGCGCAATGCCTCTTTCTCGGCGAACCGACCCGAAGCTTCGAGAATCTGATCGAGGTCATCACCCTCGACAAAGGTCATGGCGATGAAGAAAAGGTCATCCTCCTCGCCGGCAACGAACGCGGTGACCAGGTTGGGATGGCTCAGTGAGGCGGTCAGCTGGATCTCATGAATAAACCGTTCGACGGCTTCGGGGCCGTCGGCATAGCCACGCGAGAAGGTCTTGACGGCAACGTCGCGCCGGAGCGAGATCTGCTCGGCGAGAAAAACTTGGGCCATGGCGCCGCTGCCGATGTGGCCTTTGATGCGAAAATCACCAAGCACCGTCCCGGGCGGCAGGGACACGCCGGGTGCAACGATCCGATTGCAGTTCGGGCAGCTAACCGGTTCGGTGTGATCGGGGGGGGCTTCGAGAGGGGACTGACAATACGGGCAGTGGATGGCCATGGTTCAGGGCTTGAACCGGATGATGATACTCATTGAATCTATATCAAAAATTGACTCGGTGTTGCTTTTGCTCCCAATACAGGTCCTGGCCGTCTTCCAGAGTTACGCGACCGCCTTTGTATCCGGAGCACATCCCCATGCCGGTCAGTTCGATAGAATACTCGTAAATCGGTGGAACGTAAACGCCGTCGCCATATCGCCGGCGCTTCCGTTTGTAATTCCGCTTCATCACTCGGGTCCTCTCATTGCTCTCATTGATGCTGTCCAACGCACTTCGCAAGGCATTCAGCTTGCGACGATTAAAATCTGAATCAGAGACGATCAGGCGTAAGGAGTCGTTGTTCAGATCGACAAAACGCGTATTGAGCATCCCTTTGCCGATACCGGTAACCACGCCGGTAACTTCGATTCGTTTATTCTTATACTTCTGCAGGCTCCGGTTCAGATTCGAGCGAAACTCCGTGAACAGCCGATCGGTCTTCACGCGAAAGGTGATACCCCGGGACCCAGCCTCAGTTTCCCTGTCGACAATCACGGCTTTGCCGTCCTCAATCAGATGTCCAACGCCGAACACGGCGCACAAACGTCGCAGCACGGCGCCGGCGGATACATCGTTTATCTCGTAGCGTTTAAACTCCTCATTGCGGTTGTACCCGCTGTTCGAGCCGTAGTACCTCGGACAGGGGCTGTCGCCATCGTAATTGACATGATTGATACGTATGACGCCCGTGCGTACAATGATCGGCACGCCCTGTATGCAAGTAACACCGTTCAGAGCGTTGACGCCATTAAGCGGATGCCAGTTGTCAAGGCTGAACGCGCTGATTCGGATCGCATCAAGCTGCTCGGCAATCTGTTCCTTGCTGAGAATTCCGGCTCGTTCCTCGATCTGTACCCGATTACCTGGTTGGACGACGGCGGGTGGCGCCACTTGGGCGCCGCCCGCGTTCGCTTCGCGCTCGTCGGGAAACATGAAGACCTGCTTGCCATAGGCGGATTTCAGCAGTGCCGGATGATCGGTATTGGCCCCTTCCATTTTCGCTTTCATGACGGCCACACGGGCTGCCCCGTTCTCGGGATGCAATATTTTGGCCATGCTGTAAAAGAGCAACGCGCCTTCCCTTGATTTTTTCTTACTACTCTTCGCGAAGCCGTCGGCAAGTTTGACAAGGAACGCAGCAAACGTCTGACCGCCGTCGGTAATCTTATCGGCGGGAGGCTCGATGTCCATGCCGTCCTCGAGCGCCGAGAGCAGCAGCATTCCCGCCTCGCTGTCGGCATCCAGGGTCAGAACGAAGCGTAGGAGTTCGCGGCCGACTTCATCGCCGGGGTGATCGGCAAGTTTTTGTTGTGCCAGCCGTGCGGCCCCGTCAATGGTTGCCTGGAACGAGCCCCGGCCCGCCAGTGCCGAATCAGCAGTGGCGAGGAACAGGCCGAGCCCTATTATCAGAGACACTACCGATCGACCCGATTTAATCCCGTACGTACGTAACATTGTGGCATCAACCCTCGTGCGTTTAGGGGTGGTCCCGCAACGGCAATCATTTCCAGTGGCGTAAGATACGGCAGCTGACGGGCCAAGTCAATGGTAAAGCCCCGGTGCCGGGAAATTCGCGGTGCCGGCATATGCTGCTTCGACGCGCGACCGGCGCACCCAGGGGCCGTCGCGCGAGAACGTTTTCGAAGCGCTGCCGCTTGAGACGCCGATCCCGCTCAAGCCCGTGTTTGACGACCTCTCCGCCACTGATCCGGACCGCGAGGCGCTGGTCCGCAAAGGTCGTCCTCATTCGTGACAACCGTCTGTCCGAATGGTTCGACCTCCTCAACGGCGGCGGTTTCTTTTTCGATCTGCCGGACGGGAGCACAGACATCAGTACCGGGCGGCACGCGATCGCTCTCGATCCGGAAGACAGCAACCTTGCCTTCGGCCGCGTCCCCGGAAACCCGGCCACCGCCGCCTTGGCCGTCTGCCGTGGCCTTTTCTGCACCCCGGTCACGGACCCGAATTCGGGCGTGCAGCACAGCGATCCCGATACCGGCAAACCGCTGTGGGACTGCAGCGGCGACGAGGTCCGCAACGTTATACAACAGGCGATCGACGCGCTCAAGCGCTCGTCCTGCAAGCAATCGGTCGATGCCGTCGAATTCCACCAGTTCATCATAACCTTCGGAAGAGCATCAGAACGCCCGGGAGAAGCTCGGACAGCTGCATGAACTGTTCATCAACATCCGCGCCGTCGGCATTACCGATGTCGAGTACGCGCGGATCCAGAAACGGGTGGTCCAGATGCTCAACGTCCGGGGCATCGATTCTGATGACCTGATTCTGGTGATCGCAATGATCCCGATCAGCACCAGCGCTCAAGCCCCCAGCGAGCCACTCACAGAGCCACGGCCGAAGAAGTCCGGCCAGTCAAAGCACAGCGAAGGTGCTGCAAAGGCCGACGCGGAACGGTCGTGAGCAAGCGGTTTTTTTTGCTTTGAGATTCTTGCCAAGCGACCGTTTCGATTTATACTTCGTGGCTGACCGAAAACCCGCGATTTCCCGATATCGCGACGGAGGCCCGGCGCAAGGGGTCGCCAATAGCCGACCGAGTTGATCCAGACTCAAACTCACGTCGGACTGGACCCCTTGGAGCAACGGCGAGTCTCCGCCGAGGGGTTTTCGGTCAGCCAATACCTGAATCTTTTCACGCAACACCTTGTCAGGAGTTTTGTACATGGCAGCGAAAACACGCAAAAGAACAAGCGCAGCCAGTAAGGCAAAATCGCGCGCGACAAAGTATGTCTATTCCTTCGGCAACGGCAGAGCAGAGGGTCGGGGCGATCAGAAGCCGCTCCTTGGCGGCAAGGGTGCGGGCCTTGCCGAGATGACCAACATCGGGCTGCCGGTACCGCCCGGATTCACGATTACCACCGAAGCCTGCCGCGCCTATTACGATTCCGGCCGCAACTGGCCAGCCGGCCTCGAAGCCGACGTGAGACACGTTCTGGAAAAACTCCAGCGCTTGACGAAAAAGAAACTTGGCGATGCCAAGGATCCGCTTCTCGTCTCCGTCCGATCCGGCGCCGCCCTCTCCATGCCCGGCATGATGGAGACCATACTGAACCTGGGCATGAACGATGAGTCCGTCCGGGGTCTGGCCGCGAAAACGGACAATGCCTGGTTTGCCTACGACGCCTATCGCCGCTTTATCATGATGTATGCATCAACGGCGATGGGTCTGCGCAAGGAGGATTTCGAAGGCACCTTCGAGCAGTTCAAAGAAACGACGGTGGCAAAACGCCTCGGCCGCCGGCATGGCGCCGCAGTGCGGGACACGGAAGTCAATGCGAACGAGTTGAGTGTGCTGTGCGGCGAACTCAAGGCCAAGTACAGGAAGATGGTAGGTAAGCCTTTCCCGCAGGATCCATGGGACCAACTCGTCGGCTCCATCAATGCGGTCTTCAACAGCTGGATGGCTGACAAAGCGGTGACCTATCGGCGCGTCGAAAAGATCTCCGATACGGAGGTATCGGGAACCGCCGTCAACATCTGCACGATGGTTTTCGGCAACAAGGGCCCCACCTCCGGCACCGGCGTCGCCTTTACCCGCGATCCCAATACCGGCAACAACGAATTCTACGGCGATTACCTGTTCAACGCCCAGGGGGAAGACGTGGTGGCCGGCATCCGGACGCCGCTGAAGCTGGCCGAACTCGAGAAGAAGGACGGGGCGGTCTTTAGGCAGTTGCTCGATGTTCGCAGGAAACTGGAATCAAGATATAAGGACATGCAGGACATCGAGTTTACCGTCGAGGAAGGAACGCTCTACATGTTGCAGACGCGACGCGGTAAACGAACGCCGGCAGCAACATTTCGAATTGCGGTCGATATGGTAAAGGAGAGACGAATCTCGAAGGCGGAAGCCGTCAACCGCATATCGCCGGAGGATATCGAACGGCTGTTCTACCCTGAAATCGACGCCAACGTCGACAGGCAACAACTGGCATCGAGAAGATTGGCCACCGGCATCAACGCAGTCCCCGGCGCGGCCGCAGGCAAGGTGTATTTCACGGCCTCGGAGGCAGAGGCTGCCGGCGACGACGGCGAGCGCGTCATCCTCGTCCGTAAAGAAACGAGCCCGGAAGACGTTGGCGGTATGCACGCCGCCCGGGGCATACTGACGGCGACCGGCGGCAAGACGAGCCATGCAGCCGTCGTCGCACGTGGTTGGGGCAAGTGTTGCATCGTCGGTTGCGACGCACTCAAGATCGACTACGCAAAGAAGCGAATGAGAGTTAACGGCCAGACCGTTAAACAAGGGGATTATATCACGCTGGACGGTTCCTCCGGTGATGTCTACCACGGGGACATGGAACTCGTGGATCCTTCGACACCCAGCGAATACCGGCAATTGATGAAGTGGGTTGACGAATTCCGAAAGATCAAAGTGCGGACCAATGCGGATACGCCGGAAGATTCCGCCAAGGCCATAGAGATGGGAGCGGAGGGAATCGGCCTCTGTCGCACGGAACACATGTTCTTCGAAACCGAGGATCGTCGCGATGCTATCCAGACGATGATTCTGGCTGCCGGCAAAGGCGCCCGCGTCAAGGCCCTGAAGAAGCTGCTGCCGTTTCAGCGTGGTGACTTCGAGAGGATCTTCAAAGTGATGAAGGGCCGACCCGTGACCATTCGGCTCATCGATCCGCCGCTGCATGAGTTCGTTCCCCAGGACGCGGCCGGACAGAAGAAGCTGGCTGGGAAAATAGGCATCCCGGCCGCGCAGGTCCGGGAACGTGTCGAAGAGCTTCACGAAGCCAATCCAATGCTTGGCCATCGAGGCTGCCGGCTGGCCATTACCTATCCGGAAATCCTTGACATGCAGACGCGGGCCATCATCGAAGCCGCTTGTCGATGTGTCAAGCGCAAGATCAAAGTCAACCCCGAAATCATGATCCCCCTCGTCATGGACGGCAAGGAGCTCGAGATTCTGGCGCTGCGGGTGCGAACAATCGCCGAGACCGTCTTGCAGGAGAAGAATCTGACGAAGAAGCAGGTGCCTTATTTGGTCGGTACCATGATCGAAATCCCGCGCGCTGCTTTGACCGCCGATCGCATTGCGGAGACCGCAGAGTTTTTCTCCTTCGGAACCAATGATCTGACGCAAACGACCATGGGCCTGTCGCGGGATGACGCCGGTCGTTTCCTGCCGGAGTACGTGGACGAAAAGAAGGCCGGTATCTTCCGGGCCGATCCGTTTCAGGTGCTCGATCAGGAAGGTGTCGGCCAGCTCGTTGCCATGGGCATCGAGAAAGGCCGCTCCACCCGCAAAGATCTGAAGGTGGGTATCTGCGGTGAACACGGCGGCGATCTCGACAGTGTCAAGTTCTGCGCCGGTCTCGGCATGGACTATGTCAGCTGCTCGCCATACCGAGTTCCGATTGCACGCCTCGCCGCGGCTCAGCACGCCATCGATAAAGGTGGGGCTGCAAGACGGGACACGTGAGACGTGAGGCGTGAGACGCCGTAAGCGTATTCCCCCATAAGCGCTGACTTTCCGCCCACGGCCGGACCTTGAAACTTCAGCGCATTGCCGATGACGTTCTGGAACAGCTGGCGCATCTGCGCCGGATCCGCTTCGATTGTCGGCAAGACGTCGCACCGGATGTGGCCGCCGGCCTCCCCAATCCGTGGTTCCAAGTTCGAAATGACATCCCGGACAGCCTCATTCAAATCGATTTCGATAACCGGAACCGCTTCCGTCGTCACCCTGGAAAGCATCAGGAGATTCACAATCAGATCCTGCATTCGGCGCGGCGCGTTTTCCATACGATCGAGATAGAACTGCCCGTCGGCCCCGAGATACACCGATAGCTTAAACCAATGGAATGTTGGAATGACGGAATTCGTCGGCTGACTGCTGCCACACATGCCCTTTTGGGACGGCTTACTATGTGCGACGAACAGGAACAACGCACGATTCGTGCTACACAGTCCTTGCATCGCGGGTGATCGGCAGCGTACATGTCCAGCATCCCCAACCTGCCTTGGCCCCATCGTTTCGAGAGTTGGTTGGATGCGAAGTACCGCGGCCATTCCTGACTGCGCAGTGGCCACGTCTCAGGCAACCCGTCAGCCGACGGACCGATGTACTCTTCGGTGCCACGCTGCCAAGCCGGCAAATCCAACCAAATTTCGAACCGATACGCCTTGGCCGGTGGGGCGCCGTTTCGGACGGTGAACACATCCGCCGCAGCGAAGACAGCCCGGAGAGTCCGGTCGAGATGTTGAACCAGGCTCCGAAATCACGCGCATTACTTCGAGGACACCGCACCCGGCCATTGACCCATGATTGCCCAGGCTTTATATTATCGATATATGAACGAAATCACCAAAGTCATCGAATGGGACATGGGGCATCGGGTCCCGAACCATAAGGGCAAATGCCGCAATCCGCACGGACACCGGTATCGCCTGGAACTGACGGTGGCGGGAGATGTAAACGAAACGACCGGGGACAGTTCGGAGGGGATGGTCGCCGATTTTGGCGATATCAAGGCGCTGATGCTGGGACAGATTCACGACGCTCTGGACCATGGATTCATGATTTGCAAGGACGATGATGTCCTTATGACATTTTTCAATACTCATGCCGAGCATGGGTTCAAAGTGATCGTTGTTCCCTTTGTACCGACAGCTGAAAACATCTCGCGCTGGTGTTGGGAGCGACTGCGGAAGGCCCTGCCGGACGCCATCAGAATTGTGAATGTCCGCGTCTTCGAGACGCCGAACTCATGGGCGGACTATCGGCCGGAAGCGTGAGGTCGTAGCGCAGAAAAGGTCCGGATTCTGAAATTATCAATATTCCGTTATCACGGCCTGCAGAGACCGACAAAAAGCGTCACCGTCGGAGTCGCGGTTTCGGCATCCGAAGCTCACTCGCAGGGACCCGAAGGCCACCTTCTCCGGCACGCCCATGGCCATCAGTATTCGGCTGGGCTGTTTGGATTCCGCCGCGCAGGCACTGCCAGTGCCGACGATGATCCCCTTTGCACTAAGCGCCCGTGCCAATACGGCACCTTGATATCCCGGGAGAGAGCAACTGAGAATGTAATCTGAGCCGGTCGACGACGAATGGATTTGGGCGGCGAGCGGCTTACCGTCGGCGGTTCGTAGGGCGTCCAACTGCAGACGCAGCCGCCGGTTCAAGCCTGCAACCCGGCGCTGCGTCTGCGGTCGCCGTTTCATGATCATTCGGGTTGCCGCGCAAAAGGCTCGTATACCCGCGATATCCAGGCTTCCGGAGCGCAAATTTTCCTGCTGTCCACCGCCGTGGAACAACGGCTCGAGCCGACAGTCGTGGCGGGCAATCAATGCCCCGACACCACCCGGCCCATGTATCTTGTGCCCGGACAGGCTAAGGAGGTCGATACGAGCGGTATGCCACGGGATGTCGAGCTTTCCGAGGGCCTGAATCGCATCGACATGCAGTTTCGCGAGCGGCGCATGATTGTCCATGATTTCGCGAATGACAACCAAGTCCTGAACGGCACCGGTCTCCGTCTGGACGTGGCAGATCGACACCAGCTTGGTCTCAGAATTGAGAAGCGATGCGAAGTGGTCGAGATCAATCGTCCCGTCGGCGGCGACGCGTGCCCAGGACAGGTTGGCCCCTGTGGATTCAAGATGACGAAAGGGCTCAAAGACTGAGGCGTGCTCTGTGATCGTGGTGACGGCTGAAAAAGTAGATCCAACTGACATCGTTGCCGCCAGGCCGCCGATGGCAAGATTGTTCGCTTCGGTGCCGCCGCTGGTCCAGACTACACTGGCGGCCTCAGCGTCTATGTCGAGCCGATCCAGAAATGCCTCGGCGCGGTTGACGAGCTCCCGGCGTGTATCGTAAGCCGGACCGTGAGTAGCGCTGGCGTTGACGTGACTGGATCGCAGGAAACCAGAATAGGCTTCGATGAGTTCGTCGAACAGCGGTGAGCCGGCGGCGTTGTCCAGATATATCAAGGTGTATTCACTCCCTTGGCTTCGCGGTTGGGGTAATCGGGGGAGGCGACCAGATCACAGCAATCATTGTTTATGTGGTCAAGACTCAGGACGCGCCGGTGCTCCCCGCTCATAATGACAGACGATTCACAGGAAATGCTGATCTCCGCCAATCGCATTCGTCAGCGGATTGCCGGCCTCGCCGAGACCATCAATGGCGAGTATTCGGGCACACAATTGACAATCATTATAATCATCCAACGGCGCGCTTATCTTCGCGGCGGATCTGCTACGGAAGATTTCAATCCCCCTGCAGCTTGACATGATTTCGGTTTCGTCTACATTTGTGTGAAGAGTTCGATGAAAGTTAATATATTGTCGGAGTTGCGTTTGGACATTTCCGGCAGAAACATTATTGATCGTCGACGACATCATTGATTCCGGCCTGACTTATGGCGGCTCTCATCAGGAAACTTAGAACGGCTCAAGCCCCGTGATATAAAAACCTGTGTCCTGCTGGACAAGGGTGGAGGGCGGGAGGCGGATATCGAACCGAAACTTCAGCGGTTTCCAGATCGAGGATAAGTTCGTTGTCGGATATGGGCTGGATTACAATGAGAATTACCGTAACCTGCCATACATTGCCGTCCTGAATCCGCAATGATGTTGTCCCGCTGTCATTGCCTTTCTCCTTAGCTGGTCTCATCGTTGCCGTTTGGCGGATTTTTCTATTTTGGCACGAGAACCACGTGCTGCAGAGCCAAGCATCCAAGCCCGTCCCGGGGCACCCGGGAAAGCGACGACGATCTGTCCGAGTCCCACAAGGACTGGCTCTTGCAGATGCAGTCAATCGCCATGCATAACATCGGCAATATCATCACGGTCGCCAA
>CAUZRT010000007.1:0-28984 GCA_963582235.1 Lentisphaeria bacterium | reverse complement strand
AATCCGCTGTATGCCGCGGCGCTTGCCACCTTGCGAATCCCTAGAATTCAGCCCGATCTCCTTGCCTTCGCCGTCCTCACGATCTGCGGTCTGGCACTCTATTGGCAGACGCTGCCATACCCGTTCGTCTTCGATGACAGACAGAACATTAAGGACAACCGTGCGGTGCAGATTGACGATCTGTCGTGGGAGAGCCTTCGCAATGCCGCCGTCCACAACCAGCAAGGGAAGCGGCCGGTATCCAGTGTAAGCTTCGCTCTCAATTATTACTTCTCCGGACTGAACCCGTCCGCGTTCCGTCTGACCAATATCGGCATTCACATTTTCAGCGGAATACTGATTTATGCCCTCGTCATTCTAACGCTCAACCTTGAACAAGGCTGGGGCGAGAATCGATCGAAGAAAGCCGAAACGAACCGTGGCCGACGTGACGGCCACATCTGGTCGCACTCGCGGAACGTCGCGATGGCCACGGCGATCATCTGGCTCGTTCATCCACTTCAGACGCAGTCGGTAATCTATATTGTGCAGCGGATGAACAGCCTGGCCGTGCTGTTCTACCTCAGTTCTCTGAACCTCTACATTCTTGGACGGCTAAGCTCGCGCGCGGGACCAAGATTTCTTTGGTTCGGCGCCGCTCTCGCAACGGGCGGCCTGGCGCTTGGCTGTAAGGAAATCGCCTTCACGTTGCCGGTGATCATCCTCATGTATGAATGGTACTTTTTCCAAACAGCGAATCCCCGGTGGTGGCTGCGAAGTATCAAATTCGCCGTACCGGCCCTGATCGCGCTTGGCGTGCTCGCCTGGTTGCGCCTTAATAAGGATCCGATGGCCACCATTACGGCTGTCTATCAAAACAGAGACTTCACAATGGCCGAACGCGTCTTAACCCAGTTCCGCGTCATTGTCCACTATGTGACGCTCTTGCTTTTTCCCCCTCCCGATCGCCTGAACCTCGATTACGACTTTCCCGTGTCGACGTCATTGTTCAGCCCCGTTTCCACCATGCTCTGCCTGGCCCTGCTGCTTGGCGCGCTCGGCATCGGGATCGTCTCAGCACGGGAACAGCCGGTTCTGTCGTTCTGCATCCTTTGGTTTTTTGTAAATCTGGCGATTGAATCCTCTGTCATCGGTCTGGAAATGGTGTTCGAACACCGGATGTACATGCCGTCAATCGGAATCATCCTGGCGCTGGTCTACAGCTTTCATCGTTTCGTTCCCTTGAAGATTCAGTTTCAGCGGCCGCTGGTACTGTTGGTTGTAGCGCTTGCCCTCGCCGGTGCCACGCTCGTTCGCAGCCGCGTCTGGAGCGATGCCCTTGTCCTCTGGAAGGACTGCGCCCGGAAATCACCGGCGAAGAGCCGGGTGCGTAACAATCTCGGTATGATCCTCGGCGAACGCGGCTCTCTCGAGGAAGCCGTCGTCGAGCTGCGCGAATCCTGCCGTCTCGACCCCAGCTATGCGCAGGCCTTCAACAACCTCGGCGTCGTCTACGCCAAACAGGGTCGGCACGAGGCGGCTATCGAGGAATACCGTAAGGCACTGGGACTGCGGTCCGCTTTCGGCAGTGCCCACCACAACATCGGCCAGGCCTTTCTTGAAACGGGTCGCGCCGAAGACGCCATCCGACACCTGAAAGAAGCCGTGCGCTACATTCCGGGTGTTGTCGACGCCTACATCGACCTCGGCAGCGCGTTGATAAAGATGAATGGGTTTGCCGAAGCCGAAGAATGCCTGGCCACAGCTGCCCGCCTCAATCCGGGGTATTGGAAAGTACACAACAATCGCGGAATCGCGGCAGCCAGACAGAAACGATTTGACGAGGCTGTGCGCCACTTCCGCAAGGCGGCCGAACTATCGCCCGGTATAGTCGACGTTCATTTCAATCTGGCCAACGCACACCGCGACGTCGGGGATGTCGACAATGCCATCCGCAATTACCGCGCGGCGCTCGAGGTCAGCCCCGGCTATGGTCCGGCGCATCGCAATCTGGCGCGCGTATTCGTGGGTACGGGACGATATGAAGATGCCGTAGAAAATTTTAACGCCGCCGAGCCGCGCAACCCGGATCCCTTGCGCGGCTATGATCGGGTTGCCCATTCACTCCTGCAGAAGCAGCAGTACTCCGAGGCTGTCGCCATGTGGACGAAGGCCTTGACCATCGATCCCCGCTACGGGCCGGCTCGCAACGGCATCGGCAGGACCCTCCTGCATCAAGGAAAAACGGTAGCAGCACTGGCGTATTATCGAACTCACGGAAGCGGTGATTCGGGCGCCACCGCCTACTGCGAGGTGGCCGCCGTTCTGCTGGCCGAGAACAGGTACGGCGAAGCCATTGCCGCGTACGACGAAGCGCTGCAGGTTGAACCGGATCACACTCGCGCCCGCCACGACTACTTTCAGGCGCTCAGCGATGCCGGTTTGCGTCGTATGACGGACGGCGACAATAATGGTGCCGTGGACTGTTTCCGCAAAGCCGTCGGTATTCTCCCGGAGAATGCGGAAGGGCACAACAATCTTGGCGCCGCGGTCGGACAACTCGGCCGGATTGACGCGGCAATAACCCACTTTAATGAAGCGCTCCGCATCGATTCGAATCACGAGGCCGCCCGGAACAATCTCAATGCCGCCCGGGCAATTCAGAAGCGGTAGAATTCAGCGGATTAGCGAGGTCCCCGCTCCGCGTTCACCTGTCATCGTATGACCGAAGCCCTCCAGCTATGAAATCGACGCGAAAGAAGAAAATGGCTGAGAGCAGTAAATCCGGCGAAGACATGTCGCCGGCCGGACAGACGGTGGTGCCGCGAAGGCGTGGCAAAGAACACAAGATGGCCGGTACGGATGCGTCTCGGACAACGGCGCTCGGGAAACCACATCCCTTCTATTGGTCAGTGCGACCCGCCGCAATTGTCCTCGTGGTCATAATGCTTGTGGGCGTGTGGTTCCGTTGCCGGACGACCGTATGGGATTTCATCCAATACCCCGATACCACTCAATATCTGCGTTTTGCCGACGACATTAGCCACCTGCGATTCCTGCGCCCGGAGTTCTATGACGGTAACGACTTCGGCATCTCCCGGGAACTGCTGCCGTTGTACCCCCTGCTCATCGCCATGTTGGCCGGCCTGCCGATGGAGCTGCACAACGGCGGAATCTTCATATCGTTTCTTATGAGCGTATTGACATTCCTGCCCGTTTTCCTCCTGGCGCGCCACCTGCATTCCAGTCTGGCGGGAGTCATCGCCGTCGCCCTCCTTGGTTTCTGGCCTTTTGTTCTGCGGTACGCCACGCTGCCGCTGACCGAATCGACCTTTACGTTTCTTCTGACGACCTCATGCTGCTGTGCGATGCTCGCCCTCGAACAGAAGCATCGAGTGCTTTTTGCCATTGCCGGTGCCTGTTGCGCTCTCACCTATCTGGCCCGTGAGACCGGTTTTGTCAGCATCGCGATTCTTGTCGCTGGTATTCCGTTCTATTTTCGATTCGTCGACAACTTGCCGTGGCGCCGGATCGTCGGTCGGCTCGGCATCTCAGTCGGTGCCTTTCTTCTTGTGAGTATGCCCTACCTCGTCTACGTCAAAGTGCAGACCGGGCAATTCGGCATAGCGACACGGATGTCCACTGCTCAGATCCAGGCGTACGTTCTTGCCTCGCCGGAAGGCGAGGGCCCGCGGCAGCAGGGCGCCGACGATCCGGCGGGTGTTGCCTCTAAGATCTCCCGAATAATAACGAAGATAATCAGCAACGGCGGCTCGTATGCCATAGCGTTTGCCGGCGAGCACGGCACCGCCATAATTGTTCTGGTGTGCCTGTCGTGGGCCTGGAGTGTGTGGCAAGGCTTCCGGCAACGCTCGCGTGTCTTTATGTTTCGGGAGCTGTTCTTGAACGGCTGGGTCATCGCCATCCTTGTCATTTACGGCACTGTCACCGAGCGAATGATTGACGTCCGATACATGTCGATGATCCCTGCCGATGTAATTCTCTGCGGCGTCGGCATCGCGCGCTGGAGTGGAACACTTATCGATTGGCTGCCGCCACAGGCCCTGCGAAGAAACAGTCGAGTTCGCGCTGCTCAATGGGTGCCGGCCGTTGCCGGCCTCGACGTCGTCTGCCGCAAGCCCTTCGCAGGTTACTTTCTCAAGGCCGGCCGCATCAGCCGTTTTCCCGAGTCACCCGCCGGTCTTTCGGCGTTGGAGGCCGATCTTTTAGTCGCCGACAGTTATACCGTGCGGACGCTACTAACCCCGTTTCTCGACCTTGCCTACGGCAGCCACAGTCCGCTGCCCGGCACAGTCATCTACAGCCGGTTGTTTCCGCAATACAAGAAGGTTATCACGGTGTACGACCTGCGTGAACCGGGAACGCTGGAAGCGCCGCCGGCAACGGGTGTTGCCGAACGACTGCAACGTGCTCGGAATCACTTTGACAAGGACAATCTCTGGGACGCCATGGTCGAGTGCCGGGCGATCCTTCGCCGGCAGCCGGACCATTCACAGGCCCTGCGGGCACTGATCAAAACACACGAACGCTATTTCCGAACAATCGGCTGGCCAAATGACCTCGTCTCAATCAGGATAATATACGAGCGATATCTGGCGCTCGACCCGGACGACCCGGAATCCAGAAAATTCTACCAACTCCTAAAAGCCGAAATACAACGGCGTCGCAACTGACGGCAAAAACGCTTGGTAGCACTCATGCCACGGAAAGTGAAAAGCGGAATCGGACACCTGCTGATAATCGTCGTTCTTGCCACAGCGGCAGTCGCACTCTACGTGCCGACACTCGACTATCCGTTCGCCTTTGACGACTTCGTCAACATCAAGAATAACCGGAACCTGCGCATCAGCCGTCTCGGCGTTGAAGAACTGCACGACGCGGCCACCCAGGCGGTCAACGCGACCCGGCCGGTGTCGATGATCAGTTTTGCACTCAACTACTACTTCTCCGGCTACGAAGTCCGATCGTACCGAATGACCAATATTGTCATTCATGCTGTCAATGGCATCCTGATTTATCTCCTGTGCTTTCTCACCCTGAACCTCGTCAACGGTCATGCCGCAAGGAAAGCGCAGGAGCGCGACGAAAGCCGGCTATGCAGTGACGATGAACAGTCAATCGGCATGTCCAGCGGCCGTTGTCCGCTGTCCACCCGCAATCCGCCATCAAGACACCTGAGCACCGAATCCCGGTCTCCATTGTCATCCCGGACCGCGCTCATCGCCTTCGTGGCGGCACTCGTCTGGGTCGTGCATCCGGTACAGACCCAATCCGTAATTTACATTGTCCAGCGGATGAACAGTCTTGCCGTGCTCTTCTACCTCTGCTCCCTGAGCCTCTATATTCTGGGACGTACCCGATCCAAAACGGCATCCAGATGGCTCTGTTTCGGCGCCGCACTCGCGACCGGGGTTCTGGCGCTCGGTTCCAAGGAGATTGCCTTCACGCTGCCGGTTATCATCGTCCTTTACGAATGGTATTTTTTCCAAAAGTTGAACCCCGGGTGGTGGGCGCGGAGCGCCAAGTACGTGGCTCCCGTCCTCGTTGTCATGGGCGCGCTCGCCTGGCTGCGCTTGAGTAAGAATCCGTTTGCAATGATTGTGGCAACGTACGACAAACGGGACTTCACCCTGGGTGAGCGCCTGTTGACACAATTTCGAGTCGTCGTCCATTACATATCGCTTCTGTTTTTTCCCGACCCCGAGCGTTTGAACCTGGATTATGACTTTCCCGTGTCGTCATCATTCTTCAGTCCGGTCAGCACCGTCTTGTGCCTGGCACTGCTGCTGGCCCTGCTCGGCGTTGCCGTCTATGTGGCTCGTGCGCACCCGCTTCTCTCGTTCTGCATTCTGTGGTTCTACATCAATCTTGCCATCGAATCCTCGGTCATTGCCCTGGAGATGGTGTTTGAGCACCGCCTGTATCTGCCATCTGTCATGCTCATACTGGCCGCGATCGTTGTCGTCGAACGGTTCGCGCCCGTTTCCGGACGCGGGAAGCTTGCCGGTGCCGCGATCCTGGTCGGCCTCCTTTGTCTGGGCACAAGTCTGCGCAGCCGCGTATGGCGCGACCCGATCACGTTGTGGAGCGACTGCGTCGGAAAGTCGCCGAACAAAGCGCGGCCGAACAATGATCTTGGCCTGTACTTGTCGCAGGCAGGAAGGCTGGACGAAGCCGTGACTTATCTGCGCAAGTCCCTCGAGATCCGACCCAACTACTATCTGGCACACAACAATGTGGCTACAGCCCTGCGTGAACAGGATAAAATCGATGAGGCCATTGAGCATTTCTCCGAAGCCTTGCGCATCAAGCCGGAGTTTTTCGAGGCTCATCTGAACTTGGGAAATCTCCTCGCCATGAACAACAGGCTCACGGACGGGATTGCCCATTTGCGTCGGGCGGGCGATCTTGAGCCCGGTGATCCCCTGGCCCGTCTGGCCCTCGGTAACGCGCTCACCGATGCCGGCGAACTCGACGCGGCGATAGCGGCTTACAACGAAGCGTTGCGGCTCCAGCCTTCCTACCTGGACGCCCACATGGGGCTTGGCAATGCGCTTGCTGCTGCGGAGCGTAAGGCCGAGGCCGCCGAGCAGTACCGGCTCATTCTTCAGCGCGATCCAAATAACCGAATAGCTCACAACAATCTCGGGATCGTGCTGGCCGACCTCGGGCGAATGGATGAGGCCAGAGCCGCCCTAGAACAGTCGGCCGCAGTTGATCCAACGAATACGCTGGCACATCTGAATGTAGGGATTTTGCTCGCCCGCCAGGGAAAACTCGATGATGCCGTATCCCATTTTCAAGGTCTGCTTGATGCGGATCCCCAGGACACATCCGTCCAATTAGCCTTGGCCAGCGTCTATCTGGATGTCGGCCGGAATACCGAGGCGCGGCGGCATTTCGAGCGTGCAGTCGAGATCGATCCGAATCATCCTCGGGCGCGGCGGGCGCTGGGCAAACTCCTCAGCCGCATGAACGACTTCGAGGCGGCGGTCCCGCATTTTGAGCACCTGGCCGAGCGGCATCCGGATGACCTTGAAGCCCGCCTCGATCTGGCCGATGCGTGGCGCGATCTGGGAAAGGCGGAACAGGCGCTGGTGAGTTACGCCCAGGTCTTAAAGCGGGACCCCGATCAGGTCCGTGCGCGTTTCGCCATCGGCAGGATCCGGCTGGCAAATGACCGGCCGGCCGAGGCCGTTGCGCATTTTGAAGCGGTCGTCCGCAGGGAGCCGGGCAACAAGGCAGCGCATAACAATCTTGGTGCTGCCCTGGCGCGGTCAGGCAAACCGGATCGGGCCGTGGCTATCTGGCAGGCGCTGTTGCAGCTGGACCCGCAGTCGGCCGATGCCCATGTCGGCATCGGCAATGTGCAGTTGGACCGCGGCGATATGGATACCGCCCTCGCACATTATACAAAGGCCCTCGAGATCGATACTGGATCCGGTGCCACCCACCGTTACGTCGGGGAGATATTGATTCGGCAAGGTAACTACGACGAAGCACTGTCGCATTTTCAAACTGCTCTTGCGATCGATCCCGACAACACCGAACTACGGCGTCGATTCGCAGCGGCACACGTGGAGCGTGCCAACAGATTCATGGGCGCGGGAGGTCTTCGGGATGCGATCCGGCACTATGAGGCGGCGCTGATTATCCAGCCGGGTACGGCTGATGCCCACAATAACCTCGGTGCCGCGCATGGGCAGCTCGGGAACCTGGAAGTTGCCGTAAAACATTTCGCTGAAGCGGTTCGCATCGAACCGGATTTCATCGACGCCAAACGTAACCTGGAAGCTGCCCGTCGCATGCATCAGGGAAAATCCCGGACAGAGTAGAGCGCCATCTGCCGACGGGAATCATTTCCGCGGCTTACACGGCACCGCAATATTGACGACGCCGAGCAACAGCAGTTCCGTCACCACCATCCAGACTCTCGCGACCAGCCCCAGAAGCACCGCGGTGCCCTCGGGAAACAGGTAAGTCAGCAGCACCGCGATGCTTGCCTCCCGCACCCCAATACCGCCCGGCGTGATGATCGCGAGCGTGCCCAGCAATCCGCTCAGCGCCATGGTACCCGTCAAATAGAAGTAATGGGGCCAGCCGATCGGCGTCACTGAGTTTACGAGAAAGAAAAATGCCAGGCCGCCAATGGCGCGGGCGCCCACGGAACAGACCGCCGTTCCGTACACACGGCCCGCGCGCACGGACAGCGCCATCGCTTCCTTCCGTCGCAGACGGGCGAGGGCATTGACAACCGTCTGCAGAACCGACGGGTGTACGAGGATCAGCAGGAGGACAACGGCCACGGCACAAAGTGCTACCGGATTTACGGGGCTCGAGCGGTTGAGGTCCGCTGCTGCCGGCCCGAGGGCAAAGAAGCACAGGAGAAAAACGATGCAGGAGGTCACCAACTGTACACTGCTGTCGACCACGATCGCTGCGGTGACGGCCGTTGCCGGCCGCCCGGCACGACGATAATAGTAAAAGCGGCCCGCGATCAGCCAGATTTTTCCCGGAAGATACTTGCCGGCCATGGAATTCGACCATATGCGGACCGTTCGCCAAAACGGTACGGCAATATCAAAACAACGCGTGATCTCATACCACACACCGCTCATCGCCAGATAATAGGCAAGGAGAAGGAGTATCGCAATCGTCAAATGCAACGGTCGGATCGCCAGTCCGGCATCGAGAATATCGGCGGCGTTGCGAACCAGGATGGCCAGCATGAACGCAATGATCACTCCGGCAACGGCAAACCTGGCCGCTGTCACCCACCGTTTCGATTTGACGCGTTCGTCCATTGGGTCGACGTTCACGGCTCATGCCTTTTCGCAACGATCAGGTTTCGCTGCCGACCACGGATGCGACGCGCGACCCACGCCCCGACGGGGTGCGAGACGAATGCCTGGGCTGCCGTCCACAGCAGGCTCCGCAACGGTGACAGCGTTCGTGTATACGTGTACGTCGCCCGACGAGCAGCGAGCCACTTGGTCTTATAACGCTCGAGCGCCTCATCTCCTGGCGGGGATCCCATAAAATCGAAAAAGGCAAGTCTTCGCCGCATGGTCCATTCGAAGGAGGCGAGCACCAGGGCATCGGCCACCCGAAGATGTTGATAGTCCGCGTCGTGGGACAGCTGAATATCATGGACCGTGTCGTCTGAACAGACCAATGTATTGGCGCCGATTATCCGGCCCTCATGGCGAGCGACAAGGATGGCGCCGTTTCGGGCGTTGACGAAATGTTTAAAGATGCTGTTGAATCGCGCGGCCGGGTATTTCGCTGCAGCGTGGTTCTGCGCCATCGTTTTCAAGTAAAGCGCGAAGACGTCGCCGAGGTCCGCCTCCTCGGTCAGTTCGTCGATCGCAACGCCCGACTGCCGGGATCGACGGATATTCTTGCGCACGGAGCGCGGCAGCGCCTCGAGCAATGACGCGCTGTCGAACGGTCGCAGATCGGTTACGTGCCGGGCCAGTTCCGTGGCTTCGAATCCGAGTGGCTCGAGTTGCGCACGGCAACCGGGCTCCGCTATGCGAATCTGATGTATACCCTCATCAATCATAGCGGTGAGAAAGCCATCGGTGAAGATCTTGAGGACGTCAGTGTCGCCGGCAAATCCGCCATAGGGCAGCGCAGCATAGAATATCTTCATCGCCCTGAAATCCATGATGCCGCCCAACAAGGCCAGCCTCGGATTCGACTCATCCTCGAGCCAGCAGAACAGCGGTGTGCTCTCGTATCCGTCCCGCAATACGTCGGCCCAGACAGAGCGGTGAAAGACGAGCGGCGAGTGCCGGCTGACGAAATCATCCCAGAAGTCCGGGCACTTTCGTGACACTATTGTTTTCAAGAATGCGCCCTTTCGAAGAGTTGGGATCCATGGACAGCAGGCCGCGACCTGAATGGATGGCCGGTTGTCAGCACGCGCCGGCGACATACTCGGCAACGGCCGCAGTGACGGCATCGATGTCAGGCGGCGGCGAATACGGGATCGGCAGCAGCAGATAGCGCCGCCACAGTGACATGGTGTTCGACAAATCGGCGCATCGGCAGTCGGCGAATTTCTGCTGCAGATGAAGCGGGTAGTAACGCCATTTCGCCTCGTAGCCGGCCTTCGTCAGGAATACGCCCAGATCGTAACGGGACAGGGCAGAATCAAAAATCACCGGAAAATAATGGTACGTGTTCGGATACTGATCCGCCAATGGCAACTCGACACAGTCTACAGTGCTGAGTCTTTCAATCGCCCGCAGCGCCCTCGACCGTCGGCAGGCCATCATTTCAGGCAACCGGTCGATGAGTTTCTCTGCGAATGCCGCCTGCCACGGATGTATTTTCGCAGGAGAAAAATATTTGTAATGGTCGCCCGCAAACGATTCGAACGAATCGACCACATCGTCGTGCCGAAAGTACCTTCTCTTCGCCGCGTAGTAAACGTACTGAAAGGGCGCGGCTGCAGCTTTATAGCGATACAAGAGCAGATAGCGAAGAATCAACTTCGCAACCGCGCTTTCGCGGGTGGCAATCAGATCCACCGCGCGTGCCTTCTCATACAATTCGTCCGAATCCGTCAGCAGTGCCCCGCCGTAGATTCCATTCAGTGGCTTATCCATATTGAAACTGAGAAACGCGACGTCACCATAAGCTGCGAGTGGCTTGCCGTCCAGCAGGACATCACCCGGCATATGCACCATGTTCGACAGCACCTGAATCGACCGCTTGCGGCCCCATTCCTCGATCTCATCGATCGGCGCAGCCCGGCCGAACATGTGCGTCACCATCACCGCACGGGTGGCGTCGGAGACGGCCTGCTCCAGGTGCTCGACGGATGTACAGAAATCACGATTGACGTCGCAGAATGCCAGCTGCAGGCCGTGGTTGCGCAGCAATACCCCGGTCGGCGTATGCATAAACGACTGCGTTACGATTTCACCGTCGAGCTGGGTGGCGCGCAAGTAAAGAGCATATGCGCTGCGTGCCGAGTCGGTAAGAATGCAGTGCCTGACGCCATAGTAATGCCGCACTTTGGCCGTCAGTGCGGACTCCGCACCCTCGGATCCGGCCATCAGCCCGGGCACCGACGCCAGCCCCCAGGGAAGCTTGACCAGAGGCGGGCAACGGCACCATGCCGGCACGGGTATGCGGTATCGGGCTGAGTCAGCCATGGGTATCATGGTGAAATACGTAGAGAAAATCGGCGTTGTACGCGGGCTTGTAAGCGGAGCGGCCGCGCAGTCGCAGCCGCTCGCGGCGCGCCAGTTCGGGAAAGCGGGATTCCGGCACCAGGCCGTATCGGATCAGGTACTGGATGAGGCTGCGACCCCGGCGAACGGCATAGTGACGTTGGCAGCACAGCCCCTCGGCCCGAAAGAGTGCAATGGTCGCTTCCGGGTCACGCTCAAAACGGCTCAGACGACCGTCCTGCCGCATCGGACTGCCTGATCCGAATTCGACCGAAATCATCTCCCCATCCGGCTTGAGGACCCGCTGGCATTCCCGAATCACCCGACGCAGAATTGAATCCGACAACAGATGGATGACTTCGCAGGTGCAGATTCGGTCGAACGCCGAGGCTGCCAACGGGAATGCGATACCGTCATATTGGCAAAAGAGTGCGTTTGCCATGCCCGGCTTCTGGGCCAACATGGCGAACGAAATGTCAAGTCCCACGGCCATCGCGGCACCGGCGGCGATGGATTCGGTCAAGATGCCGGTACCGCACCCGAGATCCAGTGCAATTTCGGTTCCCTGCCAAGTCATCTCATCGGCAAAAGCCTGCTTCAGAACATGGTTGATAAATCTGTTTTTCAGGCCGCGGCGATCACTCGGATCCCGTACCGCGCCTTCACGCCCATGTGCAGCCCGGCGATCGCAGTAGGCGCGAGTGGCTGTCAGCTCATCACGTGTGGTTGAATCCATTATCCCGCCACGGCGTTCACCCAGGTTTCGGCAACCCGGGAAATGTCGAATTTTCGTGCCAGCGCCGCAATATGGGGCGCCAGATCCTCGTGGGGCCGGCTTGACATGTCGGCCATCGCCCGGGCGAGTGCGACACTGTCATCGGGCGGCACAACGAGTCCCGCGGGATGCTCGCGCAACAGGGTGCCCATGTCGCCGACATCGGTGACAATAACCGGCTTCCCCATCTGTAGGGCATCCGAGAGAACTACCGGAATGCTTTCCATCCGCGATGAGATCACCAGGCAGTCACAGGCATCGAGATAGCTTACCGTAGTGGCCTCATCGGCGTAATCGCCGACGAAGACGTGATCCCCCAAACCATTTTTCGCAACCGTAGTCTCTATGAAACCGCGTAGCGGGCCGCCGCCGAACATGAAGAGTGAATCCTGATGTCCTTCTTCCAGGAACCGGATCATGGCAGCGAGTAAAACGTCTACGCCTTTTACCTTCGCGTAGCGGCCGACAAAAAGAAACTTGAAACCGTCCGGCAGGTCCTTCAACGGCCGGATCAGTGCGCGGTTCAGCCGGCGGCTACTCGCTAGAAATTGGCAATCGCAACCGCTGAGACGGGTCACGGACCGCCCCAGCTCGATACCGTCTGCGTACAGCAGGTCGCTGCTGCGGATGACCCGGCGAACGATCCCGCGCAGCACCGGGATGCGACCGTAATACCAGATATCCGAACCCAGGCACCAGGTTGTAAACGGGGTGCCGAGCCGCCGTTTCAGGGCGCTCGCCAGGTACCCCGACGGTACCGCCCACATGGCAATTATGTGATCGAATCCGTCTTGCTCCGCGAGTTCGATCAAAGCCCGCTCGCCCTGACGGAGAAGACTGATCATGGCGGCAACGTCGAAAGGATTGTAGGGCCGCAGGTAGACCAGCTGCTTGCCACCGCCCAGCCACGAAAACCAGCAGACATTGATGCCCTCGGGATCCAATTTCTCCGCTGGCAGTTTGTCCGGAGCCACCACGGTCACGGTATGGCCGCTGTCCCTGAGCGCCAAGGCAAAGTCCTTGACGAAAAGCCCGGCCGAGGCGCGGGCGTCGGACGCATTGGCGGGAAAGGAACTCGAGATGATGCAAATTCGCAATGGATTGGCGCGGTTTACAGGAATTCAATTCGCGCGTTGACATTTGGGCCACCTCTCGGCCACCTCCGGGATTCGGGGAGGCGCGTGGCACGTATGCGGGAACCGACATCATCCTTTCCCCATCCCGGTCCCCCGTGTCCCTCTACTTGCGCTCGTAACGGAGGAAAGCAATCTGCTCGGAAATCAGCCCGATACAGAAAATGACCACGGAAGTAATCATCAGGAGCGACGACGCCGGTGGAAACCCCTTGCCGACGATGAAATGCCGGTACAGATACCAGACAAAACCGCTGCCGAACAGCAGAGCGCTCAACGGCAGAAAAACTTTCAGCGGCGAGAAGAACACGCCGATTCTGAGAATGATCATCAGGAATCGCACGCCGTCCGTCAACAGCCGAATCTTGCTTTTGCCAACTCGCTTCTGATTAGAGATCGGTGTGTATTTCAGACTGTAACCGGCCCGCAACACGGCCAGTGTCAGGGTCGCAGGGTAGGAGAATGTGTTCGGGAGGAGATAGACGAAATTACTGGCAACCTCCGTTCGAATCAGGCGAAACCCGGATGTCAGATCTTCGATTGTGCAGCCGCAGATGTACCCGGCAAATATATCATAGATCGAATTGGCGACCATCCGGTGGAGCGACATATTCGAACGGTTTTTCCGGGCTCCGACGACCATGTCGTACTGCTCCGCAAACTCCAGCAGGCGAAAAACGTCGGACGGCTGATGCTGCCCATCGGCGTCCATCATCACCATGTAGCGTCCCCTGGCATTGCGAATTCCTGTCTTGATCGCCGCTCCATTCCCGATATTGTATGGATGTGACACAAGGCGTACGGCCGGGTGAGCGAACTCCCGTACGCTGTCTGCCGATGAATCCGTCGAGCCGTCATCCACGATAATTATTTCAAAGGTCATTTCCGGTTTCGCAGCAAACTCTTCCAGAAGTTTTTCCAGCGTTCGACCGACCACCTCATCCTCATTGTAGACCGGAATTACCACCGAGACATCGATTCCTGTCCCAGGTGTTTCCATCCTTTCGGCAGCAGCTTCTGTAATAGTCTCAGCGGTCATGATCGGAAATCCATGAATCGTCGCCCAAAGTCGGGGCGCACCGTGGAACATGCGGAGAATTCGGCCGTGGCGTGAATCCGTTGATTGGGAGGGAGCGGTGTGGGGACACAACCGCCGGCAACGCGACGCCGCTGTTCAAAGGTCGGTCACCGATCCAACAAGGCGACCGGTAACCCTTATCCATTCGCCGCTGCGCGTAAACCAGCGTCAGATGGCCCTGATTTCGGGAACGCAGTGGATGATTGGAAATTGCTGCAATGGAAGCCTTGGGAACCCGGCTCTCCGTATCTGATAATGCAACAAGATAAGAGAAAAAAGCGAAAACGCAAGCCCGACCCGGGTCGCATGCCCGCCACGCAGCAGCGGTGCGAAAAGACGGTCGCATCGGATCACATCGACTCATCTGCGAGACCGGGAGGAGCGGCAGTAGGGACGCGACCGTGGCTCTTCCGAGCGGAAACCGTGCTCTGGCTGTTGCTTGCTGTAATTTTCACATTCGGTACCTGGCTGCGGTTTCAAGGCGCTCTGTGGGACGAGGTGGAATTACCCGATTCCGGCCAGTACCTGGCGTTCGCCGACGACATCCGGCATCTGCGATTTCTTCGCTCCGGTTACGCCCTTGAGGACAGCATCGGCATCCATCGAACGCTGCCGCCTCTCTATCCATCCCTCGTCGCTCTCGCTTCCGTGATCCCAGCCAATCTGGAGAACATTGGTATTGCCGTCTCGCTCGCCATGAGCGTTCTGACGTTGATCCTGGTCTTTCTCCTGGCACGTTACCTCTATAACGCGGCTGCCGGCCTAATTTCCGCGGCGCTTTTCTGCGCGTGTCCCTTTGTTTTGGACTTCGCCAGCGTCGCTCTCACTGAAGCAACATTCACATTCTTTTTCACAGCGTCCTGCGCCGCGGGACTTGTGGCAATCGAAAGCAAGCGAGCGTGGGCGTTTGCCCTAGCCGGCGCCCTCTGTGCCCTGACATTCCTTACCCGCGAACCGGGCATCTGCACGATCGGTCTTCTCACGCTTGCAACAGTAATTTGCTATTTGTGGATCGACAGGCAGCCACTAAAAAAAGCGGTTTTCCCGGCGGCATTGATGCTGGGCGTATTCGTCGCCGTCTGTATTCCGAATGTGGTCTACGTGAAGGCATACACCGGTTACCTGGGAATCTCGGGGCGCTACACCAACGAGGGCATCCTCCGCCTCATCGACGAGACCGGCGAACGCGAACAGACACCGGCGGAGCCGGTCGTCGGCGCGGCCGAGACGGAAACCGCCAACATGCCGGACAGTCCCCGTGCATCGTCCGTGCTGTCACGAGTCACGAATGTCGCCGCCCGCGTCGGCCGGATGACATGGGAGTACGTCAAGGAGTTCCTCGTTCACATGGGGGTGTTGCCGGTAGCCCTGACGGTTGCTGCGTGGATATGGAGCGGCATCCATGCATACCGATACCGGTCACGACGGCTTGTCTTCCGCGAACTCTTTCTGGTGGCGTGGATGCTGCAGTTGGCGCTGACGTACGGGCTGGTTCAGGAGCGCATTTATTTCCGTTACACGTATCCGCTGACCGGCTGCCTTCTGGTCGTCGCCGGGCTGGGTGTTGCCCGAATTGGCGAATCCCTCGCTCGTTTTCTTCAGAGGCGCATCGCACGGAGGACGGCACGTGCTGCGCTCCCACTCTGGGGTACCGTTGTGGTGGCAGCGGCCGTGATCGGCGTCTACTATTATCAGGCCGAAGACGAGATCGAACGCATATACGACCGGACACAGTGGGGCACTCGGCACTTGGCGCTGTCTGCAGGTTATCGTCGGATGGCCGACGACTTTTTCGCCCGACATTCCGAATACCGGCGTTCGACCATGGTCACCCGCGATCCCGTCGGCGCTTATTACCTCGATGTGAATCGCACGGTTCGCATGCCGGATACCGCCGAGCAACTGCACGTCGTGGACGCCGAACTGCTGCTCATGAACAGCTTTGTGGTTCGATTCACCCCCGGCTTCTGGATCTCGCTTACGGCCATTATTCGCCGTTGCCGGGCAAAATCGTATACAGTCGCCTGTTTCCGGACTGTGGGAGAGTCATCACATTGTACGATCTGGCGGACAAGAGCGCAACCGATACGATGCCCGCTGCAAGCATAGAAGAACGCATCGAGCGGGCCGATTCGTTTTTTCGCGATGACTATCTCTGGAACGCTACAGTCGAGTATGAGGCGGTGCTCCGCGACCATCCCGATCACCTGCCGGCTCTTCGCGGTCTTGTCAAAGTCTACGGGCGTTATTTTCGTCACACGGGATGGCTGAACCGATTGACGTCGGTGCGTGACCTATATAGAGCGCTATCCCTCTCTTAATCCCGATGACACCGAATCCAAGCGGTTTTTCGGTGCGCTGAAAAAAGAACTGGAAAGATGCGCGGAGCGGCTCCGGCAGAAGCGTGAAAACCGGGCCGCGCCGCCGTGATGCCAGAATAGGCTTTTATGGCGACCATCTCAAAACGATGGCGAATCCACGGTGCCATCGCCGCAATCCTGGCCGTGGGCACGCTGCTGTTGTATTTCAATACGCTGGATTATGCCTTTGTCTTTGATGACATCAGCAGCATAACGGAGAATGAGGCGGTTCGGATCGCCAGCCTCAGTCCGAACGCCATCGCCGCCGCAGCCGCCGGCGGCTTCCTCAAGCGCCGTGTCGTCCCCAATCTGTCGTTTGCAATCAACTACTACTTCGCCGGATACGACGCCAAGTGGTACCGCCTCACGAACGTTGTAATCCATATTGCCAACGGCATCCTCGTCTATTGCCTCGCGTTGATGCATTTGCAGATCCTGCGCCGGTGCACACGGAACGCCGGCGGCACAGCTGCAACGATCCCCAGGAAAAAGCCGACGCGGCCGGAAGAAAAGGCGGCCATCGTCGTCGCCGCGATCGTGGCCGCCTTGTGGCTGACCCATCCCCTACAGACCAATTCGACGATTTACATCGTTCAGCGGATGACCAGCCTGGCGGTCTTTTTCTATCTGGCCGCCCTTTGTCTCTATCTGGCTGGCAGGCTCCACGCCGCGCGACGAACCCACCGGTGGAGCTTGTTTTCGGCAGCAGTCATCGCCTGGGGCATCGCCATGGTCTGCAAAGAAATCAGTATAACCTTACCCCTTGCCGTTTTGACGTATGAAATTTTTTTCTTCCAGTCCCTGAGTCGCGAATGGTTTGCCCGCAACCTGAAGTATATCGTCATCCTGTTGGTCGTTTTGGCCGTTGTCGCCCTGACGATCCTCGGGACCGACCCGCTGCAGAGCATCCGCGAAGGCTATGCCCGGCGGGATTTCACCATGGGCCAACGTGTGTTGACCCAGTTCCGCGTCATCGTTCTGTACGTCTCGTTGCTCCTGCTTCCCCTTCCCAGCCGGCTCAATCTCGATCACCACGTCATCCCTTCCGTTTCCCTGATCGAGCCAATGACAACGCTGTTGTCCCTTATTGCGCTTATTTTCCTTGCCGGGGCGGCGGTCGTACTCTTCCGGCGCCATCGCATGCTGGCCTTCTGCATAATCTGGTTCTTTCTTCATCTGGCAATCGAATCATCGATCATTGGGCTAGAGATGGCATTCGAGCACCGGCTCTACCTGCCGTCCGTCGGCTTTATCTTCGCCGTCGTCTATCTTGTGCATCGCTACTTCCGATTCGACGCGCGTCTTAAATGTGCGAGCGCCGCGGTCATCGGTCTGCTGCTGTGTGTCTCGACGATTGCCCGCAGCACGGTCTGGAAAAACTCGATTACCTTGTGGACCGACTGCGTCGGCAAGTCTCCCGGCAAAGCACGTCCCTACAACAATCTTGGGCAGTACCTGGCCGAACAGAAAGATCTCACCACCGCCGAAAAGATTCTGCGCAAGGCAGTCAAACTCAAGCCGGATTTCGCCGACGCCCATAATAATCTCGCCGCCGTCCTGCGCCAACAGAACAATCTCGACGAAGCGATCAAGCATTATCGCAAAGCGATACGCATTCAGCCGGCCTTCCCTGAAGCACATTACAACCTCGGCATTGCCCTGCGCAAGAACAATCAGATTGACGCGGCCATTTACCACTATAGAGAATCCCTGCGCTACAATTCGCGGTCGGCGTCGACGTACCACAACCTGGGCGTCGCCTACGCCAAGAAACAGGACTATGACCAGGCGATCTCCTACTTCAAGGAAGCTCTCCGTATCCGGCCCGATTTCGCCAAGGCGCAGGCCAGTCTTGAAACCATGATGCGACGCAAAGCGCCAACACCCCGTAAAGACTGATCATGAAGGACAGGCATTACAGACGAATGATGCTGGGACTGACGGCCGTCATCCTGGTCGCCGGGGCGATAACCTCGGTTTTGCGATACCATGAAGTTCCTGCCCGCGTACTCTATATCGGCGAGTACTTCATATACTACCGGCACAACCTGGAATTCCTCAAGACCCAGTTTGCCAAGGCGCATTACAACTACGTCAAGGACGGTGGAACAACGTACCGGATGGACAACCTGCGCGGGGCCCTGGGTGATAAGGGAGAAGAATCTTTACCCTCATTGTGTCCAAAATAAGTACAAGTACGTTATGACTACAGTAGCCTTAACAAGTACCCGGAATTCAAGGATAGGCTGCTCAAAACCTTTCATCGGGATCAAGACGGGCTGCGGTACGGACACAACATTAACAGCTATAAACTGTAGCATACGCATCGTATTGATTCGACCCGGAACACCGGCCGCGAACTTTTTTAAACGAGCCCCGAACCCGCCGAGCCGGCCGCGGAAAATCCCTGTTAACGTCCCCCGACGCCGTGTCGGTAATGAGAACGGCGCTTACGATGTCCGGCCGTCTTCCGCGGGCTGTACGGTTACCGTAGCCATTGCTGATTTCGGATCGGCCGTCAAATCGCTGTGGCCAGATAATCCACGCAACCTTCGAATTCTGGCGCAGTCACAGTTTCACTACGAGACGGTGGCGCCCGCCCTGCGCCACATCCGTGTTCATCCGATTTATGACGAAATTCCGTGACAGAAACTTTCGGTTTCACATAATTACCGGCATCGTCATTGCTGGCGTCGCGATCGTACTTTATCAGAGCGCCCTTGACTATCCCTTCATCTTTGACGACAGCCAGAACATTGTCGAGAATCCCAACATCCGCGTCACGGCGCTTGACGCGCAGTCGCTTGCTTCGGTCCTCCGGGCCCAACATCCCACGCCGCGGCCCGTCGCCTATCTGTCGTTTGCCGTCAATTACCGTTTCAGCGGCTATGCTCCGAGGTGGTATCGGGTTATCAATATCGGGATTCATGTCGTCAACGGCGTCCTCGTGTACATCTTCTGCCTCCTGATCTTGATCCGTGTCCACGGTCGGCGCCCCAGTCAATCGAATCGATGGGACCGTACGACCGATGACGCCGTCCACCGCCTGCCGTCCAAAGTCCATCCGTACTTCCTTGCCGCCGCGGTCAGCATCATCTGGACTGTGCATCCGCTGCAGACCCAGTCGGTCACCTATATTGTTCAGCGTATGAACAGCCTGGCGGCGTTGTTCTTTCTATCAGCAGTCTGCCTCTATTTGGCGGGCCGTCTGGCGGGCCGCCGGATGCTGTCGTGGTCATGCTTCGGCGGCGTCGTCATCGCCTGGGGACTGGCGCTGGGATCCAAGCAGATTGCCATCACGCTGCCCGCCGTTCTCCTGCTCATCGAGTGGTTCTTTTTTCAGGACCTCGACAGGGCCTGGCTTTTGAGGAGCGTGAAGTATTGGCTGATACCGTTAGCGGTCGCCGGCTTGGTGGCCGTCATCTATCTGAAGATGAAGCCGATTGCAAACATCCTCGCCGCCTACGAGTTGAGGGAATTCACCATGTGGGAGCGGGTCCTGACCCAATTCCGCGTAATCATTCTGTATTTCACCCTGCTCATATACCCCCACCCCGGACGTCTGAATCTGGATCACCACGTCCTCGCATCGAAGTCGGTGGTGGAACCTATTTCAACCTTGACTTCGATCATCATCATTGCCGGCCTGCTGTACCTCAGCATAGTTATCGCCCGACGTCACCGGCTTGCATCGTTCTGTATCCTCTGGTTCTTCATCAACCTTGCTCTCGAGTCCTCGATCATCGGTCTGGAGATGGTACACGAGCACCGGATGTATCTGCCATCGGTCGGCTGTGTCCTCGGCCTGCTGTATCTCGGCCATTTCTTGACACCGCGGCGGCTTGCCGTTCGCATACCCCTGGCCGCTGCCGTCATTGCTCTGCTGGCGTTGGCCACGTTTCAGCGTAACAGAGTCTGGCAGAGTTCTGAGATCCTATGGCGGGACTGTGTCGCAAAGTCGCCGGATAAGGCCAGACCCCATTACAATCTTGGCCTTTTGATGAGCAAGACAAATCGGCTCGATGAGGCCCGGCGGCTGCAGGAACGCGCGTTGGAACTCGACCCCGACTACGCCGATGCCCACAATAATCTCGGCTACATCCTGGTCGAACAGAACGCTTATGCACGGGCAATCCCACACTTCGGCGAGGCGCTTCGTCTGCGTCCGACCATGAGCGACGCGCGTCTGAACATGGGCAGCGTCCTGGCAAAGGCGGGGCGCCACGATGAGAGTATCGATCATTTTCGCAAAGCGGTGGAGTTTGATCGCCGCAATGCCGACGCCCTCTACAACCTTGGCACGGCCCTTGTCAACGTCGGCCACGCGGAAGAGGCTGTGCAATACCTGACCAAGGCCGTGAACATCCGGCCGAAGTTTACCGAGGCTCATGTCGGCATCGGCAATGCATTATCGCAAATGGGTGAATTCGAGCAGGCAATTACGTTTTACGGCCATGCAATAAATGCCGATCCCACTGATCCGACGGCCCGCAACAATCTCGGTATCGCGCAGGCCCGCCGGCGCCGCTACGGCGAGGCGGCGGAGAGCTTCGCGAAGGCCGTGGAACTGGATTCGCATTTCGCCGATGCCCATTATAATCTCGGCAATGCACTACGTGATCAGGGCAAAACCGAAAAGGCCATCGAAAGCTATCGGCGGGCATCGGCGCTCAATCCCGCGAATTCGAAGGCTCATTTTCAGATCGGTCGCCTCCACATGCGACAGGAGCGATATGAAGCCGCCATTGAATGTTTTCGCCGGGCGGTGCAGATTAAGCCGGACTACGTCAAGGCCCTCGATCAACTCGGGAGCGCCTGCCTGCGCCTCGATCGCGAAGCCGAAGCATCAACCCATTGGCAGCGCGCCGTCGAGCTGAGGCCGGACGATGCCGGACTTCACAGTAATCTCGGGCACGCGAGCCTCAAGCAGGGCGATCACGCAGCCGCCGTCAAGCACTATGAGGCTGCCCTCGCGATCAATCCAAACCTCCCTGTAATTCACAACAACATTGCCGCGGCGTTCATTCATTCCGGACGCATCGACAAAGCTGTCGAACACTATCGCGCGGCGCTCGATATCAATCCCGGCTACGGTGACGCGCGCGACAACCTGGACCAGGCCCTGCAGATGTTGAAACAGGAGCAGAATTGAGGCTGGCGATCGCCAGCGGTCATTCTCTCGGTTCGACGCCTGACGCTTCACGCCTCACGGTTTCCGTCGTAGGTTGTGTTAGCCGCACCCTGGAAATCGACCCCAATTACCACCAAGAACGGATTAATCTCGAAGGCGCAAAACGGCTGCTGAAACAGCGGCGGCCGTGAATGGCGACTTCATTTTCTCAGCATGCCCAGACGCCCCGCACACGATATCGCGATTCACATTACGGCCGCTGCCGTGATCACCGGTGCGACACTGCTGCTATACCTGCCATCACTGGATGCACCGTTCGTCTTTGACGATGAATGGAATATCACCCGCAATGAACACATCCAGGTCAAAGAGCTCACCATCAAAAACTTGGTTGCGGCCGGCACCCGCAGCGTCAACTTCAAGCGGCCTCTGGCCAACATCTCGTTCGCGCTGAATTATTACATCTCCGAGTTCGATGTCAGAGCGTATCGGGTCGTCAACATCCTTATTCACATCATCAATGGCTGGCTGGTTTACTGGTTCGTTCTCATGACCATGGCCATTGTCGGCCTGTTCGCCGCGACCCGGGAGTCCATTGGGGATCGAAATGGAAGCGACGGCGAGGCGGGTGCCCGCACGGCGCAAACCGCACATCGCAACACACACTTCTTTGCTTTCGCCACGGCGCTGATCTGGGTCGTCCATCCACTGCAGACGCAATCGGTCATTTACATTGTGCAGCGCATGAACAGCATGGCGGTCCTCTTCTACCTGGCATCGTTGTGCCTGTACATTGCCGGACGCTTGCAGCGTCGCCGAAATCGCCGCTGGGCATGTTTCATCGCCGCCATTGTCGCCTGGCTCGCCGCCATTACAAGCAAAGAAATCGCCGCCACCCTGCCGGTGGTCGTCATCCTTTATGAGTGGTTCTTCTTCCAGAACTCGAGCCTGGTCTGGATGAAACGATGTGCGAAGTATGCCGTTCCGGTGATCTGCGGATTCGGTGTAGTGACGATGATTTACATGCGCGGGAACCCGTTTGACTTCATCCGTTCCGGGTACCAGCGCCGCGACTTCACCGTGAATGAGCGGGTCCTGACACAGTTCCGCGTTGTCGTGCGTTACCTGACATTGATTGGCTATCCGCATCCCCGTCGTCTGAATTTCGATTATGACTATCCGCTCTCGAAATCCCTGTTTCGACCGCTGACAACATTGATGTCACTGGCGGTGATTCTCTCTCTCTTTTGGCTATCCTGGTTTTTTTGGCGCCGGCGCCAATCTTTGCTTTCCTTCTGTGTGCTCTGGTTTTTTATTCACCTCGTCATCGAGTCTTCGATCATTCCCCTGGAGATCATTTACGAGCACCGGACGTATCTCCCCTCGGTGGGTGTCCTCATGGCTTTGGCTTATGGTTTTCATTGCGGCACCGGCAAGGTCCGCTGGCTGCGCCCCGTCGCTGCCGTGGCCGTCATTTGCGTGCTGGCGTTCGGTACACACTTGCGTGCCGGGGTTTGGGCGGATGAAATTGCTCTCTGGCGTGACGGCATCGCAAAGTCGCCTAACAAGGCGCGCCTCCGCGTCAATTACGGTATTGTCCTGACCGAACGACGCATGTTTAAGGAGGCGGAAGAACAGTTCCTCGCGGCCTTGCAGATGTTGCCGAGGTCACGAAAATCCCACAACAATCTCGGGTTTATCTATAGTGAACAGGGACGCATTGATGAAGCGATTCACCACCTGCGTAAAGCGATTGTCATTCGGCCGCGCTACCTGGAAGCCCATGTCAACCTCGGAACCGCCCTGCGAAGAAAGGGACTGATCGAGGAGGCCCTGAAACACTACCGCCTCGCCCTCGCCATTGATCCATCATATCAGGAGATTCATTTCAACCTGTGTGATACCCTGTCGCAGATCGGCCAGGTCGAGAAGGCCCTCGAACATTGTCGCGAAGCCACGCGACTCCGACCCCATTCGCCCTCCTCATACAACGCGCTCGGACAGGCACTGGCAAAAGCCGGTAACGTCGACGAAGCCGCGAAACATCTCCAACGGGCGATCGAACTGAAAGCCGATTTCTGGGGCGCTCACCACAATCTCGGCATCGTACGCAGCAAACAGGGCAGGATCGAAGAGGCGATCGGACATTATCGGGACGCGATCCGGCTGTCGCCCGACTTTGTCGAGGCCCATAACAATCTCGGCATCACCCTGCGCAAAAACGGCCGACTCGATGAGGCAATCGAGCAGTATCGCGTGGCCCTCAGCTACGACCCCGATTACCTCGATTCCCACAACAACCTCGGTGTCGCCCTGGTGAAACAGAACCGGTTGAAAGAGGCCCTGCGTCATTTCACGGAGGCACTCAGGATCAGACCCGGATTTCGTCGTGCGCAGGAGAATGGCGAACTTGTCGAGAAGAAGTTAAAGGCCGCTGATCAGGGAGCTCTCGAAACAGGACGGGCCGCCGCCCAGAGGCACAATGACGCGGGCAACGCGTATCTGCAGCAGGGCGAGCTGGGAAAAGCAATACAGGCTTACGAACTTGCCATCGCAGCCCACCCGGACTTTGCCGAGGCTCACAACAACCTCGGCGCTGCTTACGGGCGTCGCGGCAATCTGGATGCTGCCATCGAACAGTTCGCGGCGGCTGTCGGCATCAGCCCCGATTACACCGACGCCAAAGGCAACCTGGAAGCCGCCCGCCGGTATAAGGAACAATCACAGGCGACAGACAAAAACGAGAAATAGACGGCGAATACGAACGGTCTGCACGCGCTCATCCTATCGGTTTTACGTTTTCCGCCTGGGGCGGATTCGCTCCAACACGCACCCCACTCAATGCCCGGATTATTCGACAATTCCGTACGAACTCACGTCCTGGCAGTAATCGCCCTCGCCGGCTGCGGCCTTGGCCTCTATTTTCACACGTTGGACTATCCCTACGTATTCGACGATAACCGGCACATTCCGGACAACCGGAACATTCGCATGGAGAGTCTCGATCGCGAGAGCATGCACCGGGCCGCCTACGGGCCGCCCACGGGCAACCGGCCGGTCGCCATGCTGAGTTTCGGGCTGAATTACTTCCTTTCGGGATCCTCCAATCCCGCGCCGTTTCGACTGACCAATATCATCATCCATATTAGCAACGGCATTTTGGTTTATGCCTTTGTCTTTATGCTTGTCACAGCCGGCAGCGCCCCTGCCATCGTGACGTCGAAGCCGCCGTGGAAACCGGACCACCGCTCCGGGCTTGCATCGTCAGGATCCGCGGCCGCCTGGCTTGCCCTGGCCGTCGCCTTGCTGTGGCTTGTTCACCCGCTGCAGATACAATCCGTTGTCTATGTCGTACAACGAATGAACAGCCTCGCGGTCTTTTTCACCCTGGCGTCGCTGTGTGCTTACATGATCGGCCGCCGGGCCGAAAGCAGGGTGCTTTCCTGTGTGGTGTTTGTCATTGCCGCGGCATTCTGGCTCCTGGGGATCAAATCCAAACAGATTGCCGCGGTCGCGCCGATCCTCATTCTGGTTATCGAGTCGTACTTCTTTCAAAATTTCAACAAGAAATGGCTGCTTCGGGGCTTTAAGTATTACATTCTGCCATCGCTCTGCGTCGGCGCCGTTGCCCTGATTGTCATTGGACCGAGGTTGATTACCTTTGTCAAATCGACGTACGGGCCGTACAGCTTTACCGCGACCGAGCGGGTCATGACGCAATTTCGTGTGCTGATGTTTTATATCAGTCTGTTTATTTATCCCCACCCGGAACGTTTGAACCTGGACCATGAGTTTGAAGTTTCCAAGTCCCTGTTGCAACCATCGACGACCGCCCTCTGCCTAATGATCCTGCTCGCCCTCATCGGGCTCAGCGTCGGCCTGGCAAAGAAACATCGGCTTTTTTCATTTTGCATCGTCTGGTACTTCATCACACTCGCCATTGAATCCTCCGTTATCGGCCTGGAGATGGTCTACGAACACCGGCTGTACCTGCCGTCCATAGGAATGATGCTCGCCGCGGCATATGCTGTGTTCCGTTACGTCCCGGCACGCCCTTACCTGCGACCTGCGCTGACCATGATCGTTGCGGGACTTCTCGCCGCCGGGACTTATACGCGCACCAGGATCTGGAGCGATGAATTCACGCTGTGGCAGGATTGTGCCCGCAAATCCCCTAACGCGGCCCGGCCGTTGACCAATTACGGTCGCTTCCTCGAAGAACGGGGACGGGTCAACGAAGCAATTGATCTTTACCGCCGCGCCCTTCGCGTCAGTCCGAATTACTCGCTTACCCACAACAATCTCAGCGTTGCACTGATCAAGCTCGATCGGCTCGACGAGGCGAACTTCCACTGCCGGCGAGCTATCGCGGAACACCCGGACTACGTCGAGGCGCATATCAACCTGGGAACCGTCTTGCAGAAGCAGGGCAACCTGGGCGAAGCTATCGATCATTATCAAGCGGCTGTACGGCTGGATCCATTCGCCGTCGAGGCGCATATCAATCTCTGTGATGCACTGGTTTCGGCCGGCCGTGCGGTCGAAGCCAGAACGCACTGTGAGGCAGCAGTCCGGGAGAGGCCGAAACAGCCCGATGTCCATAATGGCCTCGGCCAATATTGTGTTCGGATCAGCAATTTCGAGGAAGCCGTGCGTCACCTAAAAAACGCGTTGAAGCTCAGTCCATCGTTTCCCGCCGCACATCATAACATGGGTATTGCTTTGAGTAAGCAGGGCAGATTGGAAGAAGCGATTCGCCATTATCGCGAAGCAGTTGGAATTCAGCCCGACTTCGTGGAAGCTCATAACAACCTGGGCATCGCATTGCGAAAGAACGGGCAGCTCGACGAAGCCATCGAGCAGTACCGAGCCGCCCTTAGTTACAACCCGGATTATCTCGACTCACACAACAATCTCGGCGTCGCTTTGGTGAAACAGAACAGACTCGAGGCAGCGTTGCACCATTTCCAGGAAGCCCTCCGCATCCGGCCCGGATTCAAGAAGGCTGCGGATAACGTGGCATTCGTTCGGCGCAAGCTCGACGATGCATCGCCGGCTTCCACCGACAAGCGTGACGCAGAGGCGCGCGCCTACAACGTCGCCGGCAGTGCCCATTTCGCGAAAGGCGAAATCGAGGAAGCGATCGACTCCTTTCGGCAGGCGTTGGCAGTGGATCCCGACTTCGCTGACGCACATAACAATTTGGGCGCCGCCTTGGGCCGCCTCGGTCGTCTCGACGACGCCATCAAACAGTTCGCCGAAGCTGTTCGTATCGATCCAAATTACAACGACGCCAAACAAAATTTCGAAGCTGCCAGGCAATACAAAGAACAGCGGGACAACGAAGAATAAGAGCGAGTGGCGGCACGAACTAGCATTTACACAGCCGTATCGGCATGGCAACACCGAAGCAAACCAACCTGAACTTTCATCTGATCGCGGCGGTTGTCATCGCCGGCTGCGGGCTGGCCCTCTATCTGCCGACTGTCGATTACCCATTCGTCTTTGACGACGGCTACAACGTCAAGGACAATCCGCATATCCGCATCACCGACCTTTCCTTTCGCCACGTGTACGATGCCTCGGCCAGAAGCCCGTTGACAACCCGTCCCGTCGCGTACATCAGTTTTGCCCTGAATTATTATTTCTCCGACGATAACGTTCGCTGGTATAGAATCACGAACATCGTGATCCACATTGGCACCGGCCTGCTTGTCTATCTGTTTCTGCTGCAGACCTTGACGCTCGTTGACGACGGATCCGGCAGACGATCGAAACGACAGCGTCCGGCGTCCGCCCACAATCCGATCACCCGGAAAACCAAATCCCAACACCTTTCCTTCGTCGCCGCCCTGCTCTGGCTCGTTCATCCGCTGCAGACCCAATCCGTCATCTACATTGTTCAACGGATGAACAGCCTCGCTGTTTTCTTTTATATGGGAAGCCTGTGCCTTTACGTTGCCGGCCGGCGCCTGCCGCATTCCCGGCAGCGCTGGCTGTTGTGGCTCGCGGCGGCGCTGTCCTGGCTCTTCGCCATGGGTACAAAGGAGATGGCGGTCACCTTGCCGGCGGTTGTTCTCCTGTATGAATGGTTCTTTTTTCAGGGATTGTCACGTGCGTGGCTGCTGGGAAGCCTTCGATTCGTTGTGCCGGCCATTGCCGTAATGGGGGTGTTCGTCTGGGTCTACATGGGCGGAAACCGGGTCGCCAATCTATTGGACGCGTACTCGCATCGTGAGTTTACCCTCTCGGAGCGGCTGTTGAGTGAGGGCCGCGTCGTCGCGCGATATCTGTCACTTCTCTTCTATCCGCACCCCGGCCGGCTTAACCTCGATTACGACTTTCTGATCTCGAAATCTCTTTTCCAGCCGATGACGACGCTCATCGCCTTCGCTTTTCACGCTCTTCTCCTGGCAATGTCGATTCTCTTTGCCCGCAAGCATCGGCTCCTGTCTTTCTGCATTCTCTGGTACTATGTCCATCTGGGCGTCGAATCGACGGTCATCCCGTTGGAACTGATCTTTGAACATCGGACCTATCTGCCGGCAGTCGGCGTAGCACTCGCATGCGTTGTGGTCGGGTCTCGCATTCTCCCTGCATCGACCGCGTTGCGGCGGGGTGTCGCCCTGGCTGTTGTCATACTGTTGGCGGTGGCGACATGGTCACGAAGCCACACGTGGCAGGATGAGATTTCGCTCTGGGGCGACTGTGCAAGAAAGGCGCCGAACAAAGCCAGACCCCACTTCAATCTGGGGCTGGCGCTGGCCAAGGAAAATCGCCTGGCAGATGCGATCAAGGAATTCGAGATCGCCATCGGTCTGGATCCGGAACACGCCGATGCACACAACAACTTGGGCTACAGCCTTAATCGGCTCGGCCGCCCTGACGAGGCCTTTCCCCATTTTCAGGAAGCCATTCGCCTCAACCCCGATTATCCGGAGGCCAGGAACAATCTGGGTACGGCGCTGGCGCAACGGGGAAAAGTGGATGAAGCCATTCCGCATTTCCTCGAGGCCATACGCCTGATGCCGGGCTTCGCCGACGCCCACGCCAACCTCGGTTCCGCTTACGGTGTCAAGAACGATTTCGCGCGGGCAATCACCCACTGCCGGGAAGCATTGCGTATCGATCCCGAAAACGTTACTGCCCTTCACAGCCTCGCCGCGGCCCTGCGCCTGAGCGGGACATCGAGCGAAACGACGAACCATTGATGAAACGGCATCTGATCCAACTCGGAATTCTTATCGCCACGGCTCTTGCCCTCTACCTGCCGACCCTAGACTATCCCTTCGTCTTCGATGACCTGGCTAGCATTACGGCA
>CAUZRT010000006.1:0-29887 GCA_963582235.1 Lentisphaeria bacterium | reverse complement strand
TCCTCCTCGGGATCATCGGGCAGGAAACAATCACCGCCGGCGACCGATTGACATCGGCCGGTTTCACCATCTCGATCCGGGCCGGCTGCGACGGGCTGCAGGCCATTGGTATCCTGGTCACGGCCGTGGTGCTCTTTCCCAGCCAGCACGGGAAGAAACTCGCCGGCATTGCCATCGGGCTTGTCCTGCTGGTCATCCTCAACATTGTTCGCATCGGATCGCTGGTCTGGTTTGGTGTCCACTTCCACGCTCTATTCGAGGCGATGCATCTGCACATCTGGCCGTCGTTTCTGACTTTCTGCTCGCTGGTTTTCTTTGTCATCTGGGCCGTCTGGGTGACGCAGGCCCGGGCCGTTGCCTCTGCGCCGCCGCTTGACTGCTCTGTCCAGTCCTGACAAAAAAGTTGTCACATCGTATTCTCTCAAATATCACTCCAATTGTTCCTGCCCAAACCCATCATTCGTTTTCTCATTCTGACGCCGCTGAGCTTCATTGCCCTGGACGTCGGTCAGCGGTTGCTGGACTTTTATCCCGGCCTCTTCCGGCCGTGTGCCAATTCGATTTTCAGCTCGTTCGGCGGCGATCGAATTGTAAAATTCGAAGCTTTCGACGATCCCAACCGTCAGTTCGACAGCGAGATGCTGGTCGGCATAAAATCACTTGGATACAAGTCGCGCATGCCGTTTGAATCCATCCGTCAGGGATACCTGCCGACAGCACTTTTTCTCGCTCTCGTACTGGCTACGCCGCTGCCGTGGCGGCGCAAATGGCTTGGGCTCCTCATCGGGCTGCTGCTGGTTCATCTCTTCATTGTTTTACGCGTTTTCTTTCCAGTCGTCGAGGGGTTCACGCGCCTGTCGGTCGGGGACAAACCGGTGCTGGATCTGCCGCCGTTCTGGAACGCCTGTGTCCGGCGCGGCGCCCATCTCATTTCCGCAGACTTGATTACGGCTTATCTCATTCCCGTCCTGATCTGGGCCGCGCTCCTGCTCAATGTCCGTGACGCATCACGAATGTTGCAGCCCGAAGCCGCTAAGGCGGACAAAGCAGATGAGCCGGAGCCATCCAGGGAAAGCGAACGGCCCAGGAAAAAGAAGAAGCCGAAAAGGGAATGACCCCTGTGCCCTTGGGCCACAGCAACGATGCTCGCGAATCCGCCAAGGTCCCGGGCAAAGCCGGCTAACTTGATCGTCTATGAATTTGTTTTTTGATACTCAACGGCACTTCCCTCGTAATCGATCAATTCGTAATCGACATTCCAACTACAGATCGATCATCCCGTGATCCGTCGGCTGACGGATTGTCTCGTGACAACACGGAAAGTGACTCGCGCGGCGAATGGGTCGATTACGAATCACGGACAAAATCCCCGACGAAGTCGGTCAGGGTCTAATCTTCGATCCTCTGAGTCCGAAATCGTCGGATTGACACCGCAAACAATAATGTCCCGCGTCGCTTGCAATTGGGTTCTGGATTTTGTATACCACATTGGATGTATGGTGGGAAAGTGGCGAAATTTCCGCGTGGCCCCCTACATTCCGCACTTCCGGACGGCCAATTTTTACTAATTTTTTGCGTCACTAAGTTTCAAACTATAAAAATGTTACGGCACATCTCATTCCTATTTGAGGATCTTTTTTGGTGCTTCCTGTTGACGTGACTTGTATTTCAATCCGTGTAGCCTCATAGTAGATGTTCTTTTTTTATCGTTTCCGAGATTTCAGTTCAACGGGCAGTTTTTCTAGAGGGGAGATATTCGATGAGTGCGGTTTGTGACGTCAGCGGCGCCTGTAAACACGTCGGCGGCTCCATCATACGCCGAGGCCTTGCCAAGAAGAAGGGCGGAATCGGTATGCACGTGGTCAAGAATAACAAACGGACCTTCACACCTAACCTGCATAAGCATCGAGTCTACATACCGGAACTGGAGCAGTGGGTGTCCTTGAAGATTACCGCCAAAGTTTTGCGCAATATTCAGAAGAACGGCGCCTACAAAGTCCTGAAACGGGCTAAAGCCAAAGGGACCCTTGGCAAACGCATCCCGGGCATCTGAGGCAGAGACGATACGGAGAGGCGATCTATCGGGTTTCGAATAGGTCCGTTGTGTCGGTTGCCGCGAAGTTGACGTTTTCCGCGAACGCCGGATCACGTTGTCCGTTGGCTTTATTAGCCCGTTGGGTGCCCCTTCATTACCGGCATCCGTTTCTTTGCTCCCTCCGAACGGCAGATTGTTGCCAACCATCTGTCATCCGTCGGTTGACGGAGACGGATAGGCAACCGCATGGCGGTGAATCCCTTGCCGCTCCGGTGACTTCGGGATGTGCCCTTCGGTTCGGCGTTTGTGGATTCCGTTTCCAGTTTGCCGCCTGCGGCGCCGTAGTCTCGCCAAGACGAAGGTAGGTTTTTGCCGGTTCTTCCCACTCAATCGTCGCCGCTTGGGACGCGCTCGACAATGCTTCCCGCCCGCACAGTCAGCGCGGTTTGTAAACAGCAGCTCTTGCGTTGGTTGCCGAAGGCGTCCGTCAGCGGCGGTCCGTCCGGGGATCGTTGCAAGACGGTCAGGTCGGCACAGGCCCCGGGTGCCAGTTTGCCGATTTCATCGGCGAGACCCAGAACACGAGCCGGGCGCACGCTCACGGCGGCCAGCGCATCGGCTTCCGGCATGCCGGCGGCGATGAGTTTAGACAGCGTCCGGGGCAGATCATGGGCGGGCCGGGCGCCCACATGCATGGCGTGTGAATCCGTCGAGATTGTGTCCGGCGCGAATCCGTCGGCGATAGCAGCTTCGGCGACTTCAAAGTCGAATGAGAAGAATCCGTGCCCGACATCGAAGAGGATGCCGCGCTCCCGGGCTTCGCGCAATGCCGGATGGACGCGACCATTCTCAATGATGCAGTGCGGCTCCCGTCGATACATGTAGGTGACCACGTCCCCGGGCCGCAGCAGCGCCATCTGATCTTCAAATGACCAGTCCGTCGGCCGCTGCATGCCCACCAGTAACGGCCGGCCGGTTTGATCGGCCGCCGCCAGCGCCCGCCGAATGACCTCGCGCGCGTCCGTGTCGCCGCAATCCCGGTGGTCGACGTTGACAGCCACGCCCCATATCAGCTCGCCGCCATCTTCAATCGCCGCCGTGCAACGGTTCGGATCGATGTCGTCGAGATTCTCGAGGGCACTGCCCGGGCCGGCTTCGCCGATAGCCGAGATATTGATGGCGAGACGAACCCGGGTGCGGCAGGCCTCGATGGTCGTACTGCGGTGTTGGCGCCGGCATCACCCTGAGAGCCCGCAGTGGTCACGCCCCGCGGCAGGAATTCGACATCGGGATCGACACTCCGTGGCGGGAGCCGGTTCGCGCCGGATGCGCATGAAGATCGATCAAGCCCGGCATCAGGACCGCGTCGGGAAAGTCCAGCCGCCGCCGGGCCGATCCGGAAACATCGGCATCGACGGTGACGATCCGGTCCCCGCGGACCGCCACGGCGCCCGGTTCGTCCCGCCGGGTCCCCGGACAGACCAGCCGCCCCGCGGCGATCAGCAGATCATTTTCCGAATTTTCCATAGTCAGATCCTTGAGGTTGTTCTGCCGGGCACCCTCAATGAGGATGTAATCGTTGCGGTCGGGCATGCGCGCATCTATTGCGTTATGTTGGTGTCCGAGGTTAAGGTATTCGCCGGGTGACGCAATTCTACGGGGATGGTAACTATTCAGGTGGACGGTGGATGGCCGCGACCGAGTTCCAGAGCCTAATGCAATATTCGCAAAGGCGATCCCCGTGAGTGTACGACAGACGTTGAACGGATCTCCTCTCTCCACCTTCGACCTTCCACCTGTAGTAGTTACCGGGGAGGTGATTCAAACCATATTCTATAAAGGCGAGCGATCATGTCAGAGACAGGAAACGGCGAGACCGGCCTGGAGAATAAAGGCACGCAGACACGAAGGGAATTCATCAAGGCGGGCGCAGTGGTGGCGACGGGGTTCGTCATGCCGGCGCTTGCCGATGACGCTGTCGGGACGTTGACGACGGACCTCTCCCATGACTGAGGCCTTGCCATGGTTTATCGGCATGACGATGATCACTTTCTCGGCCTCATCGATTTGAATAGCGGGCAGACGGTGCACAGTTTCAATGGCTTCTGAGCGAGTCACGCGTTTATTGCCGTCGAGGCCTGAACCGCTTCGTCGTGCAGGGTCAGCGCATGTCGAATCGCAGCGGCGCGCTGATGGTGGTCGAAGTCGATCCGATGGCGAAACGGTGGCAGCTGTTGCTGGATACGGATTTGCCGGGCGGTGTACCGCTGCACTGGCAGCCGACGCCGGATCAGCGCTTTGCATCGGTTACCAACACCGGCGACAACTCGCTGAGCATTTTGGATTTGACGAAGCTGCGCGAACTGCGACGTATCCCGTGCGTGGGCTCGGCATTGCATGGCAATGTCCATCAGGAAACCGGCCGTTTGCAATAGATTGAGAGCGTGGTATTTTAGCAAATCTGAAAGTGCGCCCGTAGCTCAGCTGGATAGAGCGTCTGCCTCCGGAGCAGAAGGTCACAGGTTCGAATCCTGTCGGGCGTACCATTTTTTTTATCGCAGCGCTTTGCATCGGACCGGTATGTTTTTCTTCAAGACAAAACCGAACCTGTTGATGACAAGTCACAGCTGATCACGATTCTGCAGTCGGTTAAGAGCCAGCGGATTCAATGCCCGTCCTGCAGCCACCGGTTCGGGATCACAGACTGCACACCCCTGACATTCATCCGCTGTTCAGGCTGTTCGGAGGCCCGTGCTGATCACCAATTTTCTGAAGGGATACTGGGTCTACAAGTTCCTTTACCAAGGGGTATGGGGACTGCTTACAAGGCGGTTTCCGAGGATTATCCCACCGAGAAGTTCGCCGTCAAACTGTTGCCGCACGGCAAGAAGACCGATCCGATCCTCATCGAGACCCTGGCCAACGAGGCCGGCATGATCTACAGTCTCGGCATGACGATGTACTATGCGTTGACCGGCCGTACGTTTTTCGACGGGGATAACCACGTGCGGGAGCTCGTCGAGATGTATGCGTTTCGTGACCGGGCGTCGAATCGCCTCGGTAAATTGGACAACGTCAGCGATGGCTTGAAAAGCATCATCCAGCGTATGATTCAGCGCACGCCGCGCGATCGTTATCCCACCCGTGACAAGCTTGAAGAAGATTTGGCCACGTGCTTTTGACATTGACGCAACTGCATCCGCGAGGGACGCGTTGAAGCGCGTGCCGGCTGCCAAAGGACGACGTTGTTGTGGAGTCGAATGCAACTCAGATCGAGCGTCCCGAGATGCCGCGGCAGCTGGTCGTCGGCATTCTGATCATTTACGCCCTGCCGTCGGTCTTCAACGCCCTGAATTACGATTTCAGGACGGTGAGCCACATTTTCGATCATCGCTTGCTTTTTCGCACCGAGCCGGACGGTGTCACGGAGCACATCTATTACCTGCTTGGGGGGCGCCTTCACGCATACAATTATAGCGTGGACCGGGTTTCGTACGGCCATATCCACCGTCACCCTCTCCTTCCTGCATTTCGGCATCAAGCGCGATGTGACGTAACTGACAAACTAAATTTTCATAGACAGAGGCATTAACATGGGCCGTAGCCCGGACTTGACGCCGAGCCAGGTGAAGCGACGGACCTCGGCATTACCCGCCCGTCAGACGCGATTACTGCATCAGCTCAGTTCGCGTCACGGGCGTCGAAAGAGCGAATTTTTCGTCTGCGAAGGATTGCGCGTCTGCCTCGAGGCAGTTCGGCAGAAGCCGGATTGGATCGAATGGGGAGTATTGGCGGAGGGGTTCGCCGATGACCGGGCGGGACCGCATCTGACCGGCGATTGCTTTCCGGTCTATCGCGTGTCCGAGCTGGAATTCGATGGGTTCGCACAGACCGATAACTCACAGGGAGTTCTTCTCGTCCTCCGACGGCCGGACGTTGCGCTGCGAGACGAGCCCCGCGACCCATTCGTCCTCGTTCTCGATCGGATCGCCGATCCGGGCAACCTAGGTTCGATTCTGCGCACGGCGTGGGCCGGCGGGATGCGCGATGTTTCGCTGATCAGCGGCACGACGGATCCTTTCGGGGCTAAGGCTGTCCGTGCCGGCATGGGGGCCCAGTTTGCGCTGCGTCTGAGCGGCTTTACCAATCTGGCGGATGTACGTCAACACTACGCCACATTCGGCTATGATCGCGTCTGGGTCGCAGCGCCGGACGCCGGCGTAAGTTGCTTTTGCGATAGTTTTGATCCGCGCAACGGCTTGCTGATAATGGGCAATGAGACGAGCGGAACATCCCTGATGGATCGGGCTGAGGCAGTTACCATTCCGATGCCGGGCGGCGCGGAATCGCTGAATGTGGCGCAGGCTGCTGCCGTCCTGCTGTTTGAGGCCGCGCGGCGCGGCCTGCTTTCGTGACCTTTCACTAATGACTGTTAAGAAAGAACAAGAGACACCGATCGACAAGACGGTGCAGATGCATGAGGGCGTCACGGCGGACGCCGCCGACGATCGTGATGACGCCGGAGCATCTGGATCGGCCCGAAATGTTGCGGACAACGAGGATGAGCGGTTGGCGGTCGACAAGACGATTCTAATGTCCGCAAGAGAGCGGGGTGCCAGCGCGGCCGAGGGGGATGGACCGGACTCGGTGTCACCCGATGTGCTGCAGGATGGACAGCCCGCACCGCCTGTCGATCGAACGGTGCGCATGGTTCTGAGCGACGAGACCGCTGTGCAGTCCGACCCGGACGCGACGTTGGTCGCCGCACCGGGGACGGTCGACAACAGCCCGCCGGCGTCGCCGAGGTCGTCCGCGGAAGAAATGGGTGATTTGCCGCCTGGACCGGTCCCTGAGTCCCCGGAGGAAGCGCCGCCGGATCCGTCAGCCGATGAGACGATTCGGTTTGAAAATCGGACAGGCCGCACGTTTGAGAGTGACGAGACGGCGGCACAAATTGACGCTGATCGGACGGTCGTCGCTTTGCCCGCGCCGCTTCCGGATCAGGCGGGGGACGGCGGTCTTGATGCCGTGCATGGCCCCGTCCAGCCCACGCCCCCCAGCACGCCGACGGCGCCTGAACCGGCGGATGGTGCCAGCTGCCGGATTGGTCCGTACACGATCATCGGCAAGCTCGGACAAGGGGCGATTGGCGTCGTTTATCGCGTGCAAGATGCCAACGGCGATGAATATGCTCTCAAGGTTTTGACACAGAGCGCTCTCAATTCTGAACAGGAACTCACGCGATTTCTACGTGAAGCCGACGCGACCCGGCAGTTGCGCCGGCATCCGAACATCATCACCGTTTACGACACGGGCGAGGACGGGGATCAACATTACATTGCCATGGAGCATGTTCCCGGCGGTCGGACGTTGGCGGCCTGTATGAAGGCCGGCGACATCTCGATTCACCAGGCGATCGAGTACGGGCTTGCGATGGCGCGTGCCCTGGCGTTCGCCCACAACGAAGGAGTCATCCATCGCGATCTCAAACCTGCCAACATTCTGATCAATGAATTTAATCAGCCGCTGCTCGCCGACTTCGGACTGGCCAAGACGGTCAGTTCGATCGATTTGACCATGACCGGAATGGTGCTCGGGACGCCGCAGTATATGTCGCCGGAGCAGGCCGGCCGCGGTGCCAAGGAAGTCACCGCCCAGTCCGACATTTACAGTTTCGGGGTCCTGTTTTACGAGATGCTCGCAGGCACGATACCATACGAGTTTCCCAAGAACAGGACCCTGGCCGAGGCATTCGAGATTATCTGCACAGTCGAGCCGAGGCGGCCGCGGAAGCTTCGTTCAGAGATTGACCGAAGCCTTGCGGCGATCCTCGAGAAGCTTCTAGAAAAGGACCTATCTCGACGGTACCAGACGATGGCCGAGGTGGTGTCCGAACTCGAGACGTACGCGTCCGGCGGCCGCGTCAAGGCGCATGTGCCGACGCCCGGCGAGCGCCTTGAAAAGGTGATGCGCCGACATATGGGTATAACCATTGCCATAATGAGCTGTAGTTCCGTCGTTCTCGGTTTGTGGTACACGAACAAATATCGCATCGAGGCGAAGAATCAGGACCTCATGGACGCAGGCCTCAGTGCCATGACGGATGGTCGGCGCGCGGACAAGTTTGCGGAAGATCTTTACCGGCTGAAAAATCCGGAGGCATTTCCCGATTCGGAGTCGGAAGGCAACAGAATCTACCGGAGCGCTCAGAGTGCGCTAGTCGGCGGCGATCGTGTGAGCGCCGCCGAACACCTGCAGGCCTTGGCAAGGTGGGCGACTACCGCCGCCTCGAACGACACCGGTCCGGCGGCGGGCATGGACGACAATCCCTTCGATGAGGAGACGGGTGTTGAAGATCGGTGTTGGTATCGGCTGATCGCGCGTTGGCATCTCGCCCGCATTCGCATGGCAGATAATGATTACGCCGCTGCGGTGCCGGAGTTGGTGGCGGTGGCCGATGATTTTGGTACGGATACGGTATACGGTGCCCTCGCCCTGTTTGAAGCCGGTGCCGCGCTCATGCTGGATGAAAAGTACGCTGAGGGGCTGACGGTCTTTAACAGGATACTCACGCCAACGAGTGAGCCGGACCCGGACGGACTTGAAACGAGGCCCCGGGATTCGTATATTTCCGTACTATGCCGTGTGATGACGGGGGATGAAACCACGGAAGCGGTGCGCGACGAAATCGATACGGCTCCCGCGCTTTTTCAGGCATTAGGGTACTGGACGCTGGCCCAGCGTGGGGCGGATGAAAGGCAGCGGGCGGCTTATCTGAAGAAGGCACAGGCATTGGCCGGAACGGACCTGATCTGGATAAAAGCAGAAGAGTGAATTTGGAATGAATTCTTACGGAACACCACTCAGAAAGAACCGCTGGCGCCTCGGTTTTTCACTGACCGAAATACTTGCGGTCGCTGCGATTCTGTCGACGGTCGGCAGAACGTCCTATGTTAAGGTGAAAGAGAAAGGTACGCAGACGCAGTGTATGAACAACCTCAGGCAGGTTGGGCAGATGCTGCAGATGTACCACCTGTCGGAAGGCAAATATCCGGACGCCGCCTTCTACCCGAAAGACCCATGGAACGGCAATGACAGCATCCGCGTCATTCTCGAGGGGCGCAACAAGAATAAGGGTGTGTGGTGTTGTCCGGCTTTGCCCGGGAAACTCCTGAATCGTGGTCTGACGTACGTGTACAATGATGGCATCGCCGGCAAGTCCCGGGTGAGAAACCCGGCCAAGAAATGGGTGATGATCGAGATAAACTGCGTCTCGAAGAATGCGCCACAACCGCATCCTGGTGGGTTCAATATTCTCTTTGCCGACGGTCACGTCATCGCCGAAAAGCGCTTGCCGCGGAAAATTACGGAGGCGCAGCAGGCGTGCATCAAGGAACTGCAAGAGTCGTTCCACGGCGGTCCGCAATGGGCGGCGACGGAATGCCGGCACTGGTGACGAAGTTTTCGATTGCTGATTTATTGGCTGACTGCAAACCTCGGTTTTTCGGTCAGCCACTCACTATCGTTTGATGGCAAAGCGCAGCCGGATGACTTTGTAAAAGGCTTCAAAGATGATGGAGCGCGTCATCTTTGATTGTCCGACCCGGCGGTCTTCAAAAATAATGGGAAACTCGCGGAAGGCCATGCCAGCCCGATGGGCGCGGGTCTTCAGCTCGATCTGAAAAACGTAGCCTTCCGAGACGATCTGGTCGAGGTTGATGGCCCGGAGGCAGTCGGCCGACCAGAAATTGAAGCCGCCAGTCATGTCGGCGATCGGCACCCGTAGAATGCTGCGTGCATAGAGGCTGCCGAAGCGGCTGATTAGGCGGCGGATCGAGCCCCAGTTTTTTGTCCCACCGCCGGCTGTATAACGAGATCCGATCAGGAATTGATAGTGCCCGGTATCCAAAAGGGTCTGTACTTCCTGCAACGCTTCCGGGCTGTGAGAAAAATCGGCATCCATCTCGCCGACGTAATCGTAGCCTTTTTCAAGACCGAACTTGAAGCCGGCGATATAGGCGCTCGCCAGCCCTCCCTTTTCTTTGCGTTCGAGCATTGTAAGATTGTCATGCTGCGCCATGCATTCCGCGACGATACGCCCGGTGCCGTCCGGGCTCGCATCGTCGATCACGAGTAAATCGAAACCGGCGCCCTGAGCGTTGATCGCGTCGATGAGCGGCGCAATATTGTCGGCTTCGTTATAGGTGGGAATACAGATCAGTGTTCGCATGACCCGGTCGCTGTATATAACAAACATGCCGGCCGCGTGTCCAATAAACACGCACGCGGTAGCCACTCAGGAGGACGGTGGACGGTGGAACGAAAATATAGCTACCGTATATCAGATACTTATGGTGATCGCCTTTGCAACAACATCAGTTTAGACGCTGGAACTCGGTTGCGACCGTCCACCGCCCTCCCTCCACCTGAATAGTTACCGCAGCGGTAACTATTCAACAGATAGAATACTCATATGAACCGTATCGTTCCGTCTATTCTTGTCATTCTGACCGCTGCCGGGTTCGTTGCGGCCGATAGTGAGACGCCGGCAGTTCCTGCGACAACCGAACCGGCGGCCGTGAAACAGTTCCTGGACTTGGTGCGGAATCCGCAGATCGAGGAGTCGTGGGCAATCATGCGCGGCTCGATCCGACACAAAGTCGGAATGCGACATGGTGCCAAACTGCCGATCGAATTCCGCGCCCGCTTCAGCCGCGAGCGGGTTCGGGCGCAGCTCATTTTCAACGCCACGGAACGTTATCTGATCGGTCAGAATTACCGTGACGGCATCGCCGGCACGACTGTCATTGTCGAGCAGCCGGCGCCGGCGGATGCCATATCGTTGCGGGAAGTCGGCATTCGTCCGAGTGATTTGACTCTTTCCTTCCTGTACTGGAACTTTGCCGCGGAGCTGCCGGGGGACAATGTTCGTGGTCAGCCCTGCCGCCTCATGAAGCTCGTAAATCCGGCCGCGGCGGAGCATGTGCTTGTCTGGATATCGACTCAGTACATCTTTCCTGTACGGGTTGACTGGTACCGGGCGGATGCCGATGCCTCGAACCGTCGTCTTGAATTCACCGGCTTCGAGAAGATCAACGACCTATGGATCGTCAAGGAAGTCCGGATTCGAAGCAAGGGATGGAAGACTGTGGTCAAGTTCGAGAGTACAGAGGTGGAGTTGATCACCACTGAACATCCAGCCCCGGATGATCTGTTTTTTAGTCATGAATCTCAGCAGTAGCTGAGAGATTCCTCATCGCGCGAACGCCTCGCGCGCCGTCTTTACGAATGCCGCCACCCGATCGCGGCTTTTGCGGCCGGAAGCATCTTCCACACCGGTATGAACATCAACGCCGGCGGGCCGGACCGCTCGAATGGCCTCGCCGACATTGTGCTGATTTAGTCCCCCCGCCAGGATCAATGGCCGTGACGCGTAAGCGGCAAGCTCGCGGCTGACGGACCAGTCATGGAGCTTGCCGGTAGCGCTGCATGCACCTGTCTGGGCATCGTACGTATCGGTGATAAACGCGTCGACGAACGGGCTGAATTCATCGACTCGGTGGATCAGTACCTCGCGGCTGCTTGCCCCGACAATCAAACTCTTGATCACATACAGGTTTTCGGTCATCGCTTTGAGTCTGCCAAGCTCCTGCCGCTCGATGGTGCCGTGCACTTGGACGGCGCTGACGCCAAGCTCTCGGGCAAGGCTGCAGATTGCCCCGGCGGTTTTCAGATAGGTAATGAGGACGGCGGTAACCGAAGGCCGCAGTTCGCGTATGACAGCGGCGGCGGCATCGACGGGCAGATCCTCCTCATGCACGGACAAACCGAGCGGGAATCCGACGTGCGTCACGCCGCATGCCGCGAGTATCCGGGCCTCCTGGGCGTCGTGAACTCTGGCAACCTGGATCAAATCGTCCATTTGTGGACATCCCGAGACAGTATGACTTCATTGTCGCGGTTTCCCGGCCCGCAGCGGCCCGTTTCAATGTCGCGCCGCCCCTTCGCCATTTTTATTATTGCCTCACATCACGGCATACGCAAGGGATTTCAACGTTTTCATTCGTGGAATGTCGACGATTTGGCATCGGTCTTGCTTTCGGAGTGCGACCGTATTGAAACGAACATACGAAGGCGAATCCAAAACGAGCGGGAGGAACGTGTAATGTCAACAATTGAGATAGCAACTGGGTTTGGTATGGACACATCGGACTGCATCGGCGCCGGAAGGGCACCTGGAAGCGCATGATCGAGCAGGTGGATCGGTTCTGGGGTGTGAAGGTGTGTTAGTCCGAAAAACCTCTGGTTTTTCGGATCTAGCGTAGGAGCGGACGCACCGCGACCGGCTCCACTAAATTCAAGTGCAGGACGGCGCCGTGCACAGGGAGGGCAGTTCCGGTGATCGGGCCGCCGATAGTGATCGAGCGGCCGATCTCCGGCGTGCCCTCGGTTTGTATCCCGGCACGAACTACCCGGTCGACAAAGTCTCGGACCTCTTGAGGCGTTACGGATTTGTAGATGCGTGTCTCCGCGAAATGCAGCCGGTCAAGGGCATAGGAATCTAGAATCTTGCGCCGCAATGCCTCGAACAGCCGCGACTCCCCGAAAATGTCGGCGCCGACGATGCGGCCGAATCTGCAAACAACCAGCCCGGCCTGGGGCCGGTACCAGAGCTTGCGAAATTGGCGGCGGTAGTCATCCAACTGACGGCGGACGTGGCTTGATTCGTACACGGACTGGAAATCTTGCGTCTTCGAATCCGCTTCCAAGGCGCTTCCGCATCCGCCTGCGGTTTGTTTTCCGATGCAGCCGTTGGCAATACCATAAGTATTGGGATCCTCAGGAACGTTCTTACCTTATGACAGGTAACGTGTTGCCATCGATTCCTCCTCCGGGGAATTCGATAAATATAATCGTGACGTTTCCCGTTCCTCAGAAACATCTGGTGTTCGGCGTTCGGCGTTCGGCTGCCGATGGTTCATTTCGTGATGATCCGTCAGCCGACGGGTCGCGCCGCGAGGCGTCGGAGGCCTCTGAGAAACTTTGGATTGTCGGTTCGGGCATCGGTTGCACGGATCGGTCGATTGTAGCATAGGCTTCCAGCCCGTGAATTTTCGCCGGCTGGCAGCCTGTACTACTTTGGACTGTCCGGCTACCAACGAAAGTTTTCCGCCTCGACGGACGTGCGTCCCGTTGGGACGGAACATCGTCCCTCACGGGATCAGCCTCGCTGCTGCGGGGCTGAAACATTGTAACGATCCGTCAAACGTCATCCGTCATCCGTCGGCTGACGGAGACGGATGGCAGCGCCAGGCGGTGGATGCTCCTGAGAAACAGTACGGGTTGATTGCAAAATCTGCAAGTAGTCCTCCTTTGGAAAAGTAACTGTCCAGTGTCCAGTGAGGTTTTGGCGCTGCCGGTTTTGGCAGGGAGAAACACAGATCTTAATCTTTCCTCTTAATCTTTGCCTCTTATATGGAAGGATTGGCGGGATTAAGCGGAAAGATTAAGAGTTTGTTTCAGAAGAGTGCCCAGTCTCCAGTTCCAATCCGCCCGACTTCGCTCCGTCATCCGTCAGCCCACGGAGACGGACTTCGTCGGGCTAGCGCCAGTCCGCAATTTTAACCGACGTAGTTACCCGAGCGAAGTCGGGTCGCAATCATTAATCCTTACTCGCGCGGACGAACTCGCCGTGCCAATTATCGGGCGGCGGTGTGTTCTTGTAGCCTTCAATCCGTTCAATCATTGTTATCGAGGGTCCGTCGCCGGGAATAAGCTTGAGTGCCGACTTGAAGCAGTCCATGGCATCGTCCCACCACCGATCCCAGTGAATGCGCAGCCCTTCGTCGTACAATTCCAGGACGCGCCGCGTGGTCTCGTCCATATCCCCCTTCTTGGCAGCGAGTTCGTATATCTGGATCGGGACGGTCTTTCCTTTGACGATGATCTTATCGAGCAGCCGTCCTTCGATATGATCCTTAGCCAGATCCCAGGTGCTCTCGCCGATCATGATCAGGGTGTTGTAATCCTTGTTCGCCGGCTCGAAACGTGCCGCCTGATTGACGGCATCGCCCATGACCGTATAAGAGAACCGCTTTTGCGAGCCCATGTTCCCTGCCGATACGATACCCGAGTTGATGCCCATGCGTACGTGGACATCAACCCCGAATTCCTTCTTGAAGCCGGGGCGCAGCGCGTCGAGCCGTGCCTGCTGATCGAGCGCTGCCCAGCAGGCGAGCCGGGCATGTTCGGGTTGTGGATAGGGCACGCCCCACTCGGCCATGATGGCGTCGCCTTCGTATTTGTCGACGTAACCGTTGTAATCCATGATGATATCGGTCATCGGGCTCAGGTACTGGTTGAGAAGGTCCACCAGCTGTGCCGGGTCCAGGCTTTCCGAGATCGTGGTAAAACCGGCGACGTCGGAAAAAAACATGGTGGCCTCCTGCTTTTGACCGGCCAGCGAGAAGCTCTCTGGATTCTCCTCCAGGAATTCGAGGACGTCACCTGAGACCATGGTCGAGAACATGCCGCGGATTTTGCGTTTCTCCCGTTCCTCGGACAAGTAGTAAAAGAGCAAATCACCGAGATACGAGAACAGAAGGAAAACCATGGGGCCGCTGACCGGCAGCAGATGCTTGTGCAGATGAACCTGCAGATAGACGAAGGCGAGGTAGGCAAGTCCGAGAGCCGCGAGGACAAACGAAAACGTCAACGGCCGGACAAACGGGGAGCATGGCATCATCACCAGCCAGAAGACAGAAAGGATCAGCAGGAATCCCCACTTGCCCAGCGGCCGCAGAAACGTCTGGGTGAGAATATTACTTGCCGCGATCATATGGATGTGAACGAATGGCGTGTTGGCATCGACCGGACACGGCCCGATGTCGGTGGCGGCGGTCGCCGTCGTCCCGATCATAACCAGTTTATTGTTGAGCCGGTGATGGATCCTGGGGTCGACGGAGATTTCACTGGTGTCCGATTCGATTTCGTCGACGGGCTTCTCGATTACCTTGGCGAAGGAGATCGAATTGAAATCCTTGATACGTCCGACGAAATCAAGAAACAATCTGCCGTATTCGTCAATCGGCACAGTCATCATCTCACCGTTCGGGCGGCGGATGCGAATGGCCTTACCGAATTCGATCTCGATAATCGGTTCGCCATCGATTGCATAGCTTTCATTCTGATTCATTTCGGTCAGATCGATGCCCCAGAAATAGAGACAGGACAGGAGTGCGAACGACGGCACGAAAAACCGGCGCCGGATGAACTCGCGGGATTCTGGATGAGTGAACTTATACTCGATGCCACGGACCAGCTGCACGCGGCGGACGAGACCGTCATTGTCACGGGGTACGTCAATGAAACCGAGCTTTACATAGTCGAGAAAAATGTCTCCCGGCAGGGAGACGGCGTACGGATAGAATGAATAGTCCGGCGGCAGATTTTTCACACACTCCATCGGGATCCGCACGTCCCGCAGGTACGGCACTTCGAGGCCGTTGTCCTCGGACAGATCGTCGGGGTCATCGCCGAGAATAGCTTCCTGGGTCCACATGTTCTGGGAGTCTTCCGGAAGATAGTACGCGGCAATTACTTTAGCCGCGTTCTCCGCGTCATCGCTGAGGCCGTCGATCGCATGGGCAAGGCTAATATCGCCAAATTGAAAGGTGAGAGTGGCAATGTCGGTGAGAACGCTATCGTCGTCTATCTCGGAAATCTCCTCGGCGGCCAGCAATTTTACGGTGTCACTGATGCGCGTGAGCCGTTCGCGGTCTTCGAGAATATTCTGTGCCGATTCGTTGCGCTTGCCTTGTAGTTCTTTGAAGACAATGTCGTAGGCGACAACCTTCGGGTTGAAGAGGTTGGGCTTGAAGTATGGCACCTGATCACAGAACGGCTTGCGCCATACCCAGTCCCCTTTGCCGTACGGGCCGATGGCATTGAAGGTGTAATCATCGATCCCGATTAGGGTGATGTCGGGGGAAACGGGCTGGTTTTTGTCCAGGGCGTTGCGACTGCGCAGCAGAAAATCACCGATGGGGGCGTCGAGCTTGGCAAAGATGGGGGTCTTGCCGACATCGACGACGGCGAGCAGAACGACCACGGACAGAACCGCCGTGATCAGGAGAGGACTGATAAGAAGCGACGAATATTTCCGGGCTGCCAAGAGCGGTTACCAGGCGAATGCAACATGGGCGTTGAGCCGATGGTCTTGGAAATGCGCAAAGTCGATCGTCTTTTCATAGCCGACGCTGGCGACCACCCAGTCCGTGGGTGCATATGAAACATCACCGCCGACGAACCAGAACGTCCCATCCGTCATGCTTTCATTGTCAATCAGCGTGAAGAATGTGCCGTAAACGCCGGTTGTAAACGAGTCGGTCCACGACTTCTGCACGTCGACCATCGTTGCCCATGAAGCGCCTTTATTATTAAAAAAGTCGCCAACACTGCGATTGCTGGCTGTGGACAGAGTCGTCGTCAAGCCGACGTCGAACTCTTTGATATTAGTGTAGCCGGAGACCAGAAGGCCCGCACCCCAGACATCACGGTTGGTATCCAGATTGGTGGTCGCGTCGGTGTCCTCATCCAAATGTGCAAAGATGGCGAACATGCCCGCCGCCAGGTTATCGTTCAGGAAGTAGGTGGAGAAGAAATCGATGGCGTCCGTCTGGCGCTCGAAACTGAAGGCGCCGCGCCCGATTTCATACTCGGCATTGGAGTAGCTCAGGCCGAGCTGGAGATTGTCACCGACCGAGCCGGTCACAAAGACGCTGTTTTCGCGGTCATGTCCGGAGCCGCCGACGTTGCCGTCGTCGAAAAAGGCGTAGCTGAAATCGGTCGAGAGTTGGATGTCTGTGAGCCAGTCACCGGCTGCCCGCTTACCCCCGAATCGTGGTGGGCCGCCGCCGCCGCCGCTCGGGAAGCGGGTGGCGAAGCGCAGGCGGCGCATGGCGGTGACCGGCGGTGCGGCTTGCCGTGTGACCACATCCGTCGTGGTCGCGGCGACCTCGACGCGTGCCGTTAAAGCGGTCTGATCAACAGTGCTTGGCGGCCCCGGCGGGCTTGGCGAATACGCCAGTTCGCCGGGCGGTTCATCGTCTGTCCCCGCCGGCTGGGCGCTGAGATGGAAACCCGGCAATACCAAGGCCAGCAAGGTTATCGACGGAGCGACACATTTCAGATTCATCTATCACTAGCCCCTGAAATCAATGCCGGTTGCCGGCCATATTGCCATACGAAAAATCGCAAGGGGCCATTATAGTGCATAATAAGTGGTTATCAAGCCGTTGCCGTCCGTACCCGGCTGAACATGGCATCGTGTCAAGCAAATGAAGATGAGAAATTGTTTTGCCATCGAACGGACCTATATTGGCGTCATACTACTGTAGCCGCCCGCCAATGGTCGCTTGCATATGGACGATCGTTTGAGAATGGTGGCACTGCGTTCCGCATCTAACCGGATTTCCACATGATCCGGCCGCCGGCGCCGTTGTCTGGATCCAAATATTATAGACCTTGTCCCGCGCCGGTAAGCCAATCTCTCGCGCCTTGCCGTGTGATTTTTCTCACGTATGACGTTGCCGAATCAATTGACCGTGTTGCGTTGCATAATGACCATGATATTTGTGGTCCTCGCGGCCATTCCCGCCGAGGCAACGCAGAATCTACTGCACTGGAAGATCGCCTACACCATCGGGATTGTCGCCGGTTTGACCGATATTCTCGATGGCTACCTGGCACGCCGGTTTGACCTCATTACCGACTTCGGTAAGCTGATGGATCCGCTGGCGGACAAGATTTTCACAGTCAGCGGTTTTGTGATCCTGTCTGCGCGTGGAATCGTGCCCGCATGGGTTACGATCCTGATCTTGACTCGTGAATTCGCGGTCACCGGTTTGCGCGCCATGGTCGCCAACAAGGGCGAGGTCATGGCCGCATCGGCTATTGGAAAGGTCAAGACGATCTTACAGATGCTCGTGCTTGCCGTCGGCGGCGCCATTTGGGTGGACTGGTTGCCCGACAAGACCTGGTGGTGGACTACGATGCTCTGCTTGATCGTCGTGTACACCGTCTACAGCGGTATTGTCTACTTCGTCAAAAGCGGGGATTTCTACATGAAGGAGATCTGATAAGGATAAATTTGAAAGTTCGTACCCGGAGTTAGTCGCCCGAATCGTCCCCGTCCTTCGTCCTCGATAACTTTGCCCGGTCAGCACCTCGCGCTTCATCGATCGAGGACGAAGGGTGACGACGAGGACGATTGGTCGGGTGTGCACAATAAAATCAGCCTTTAGTAAACAGTATTGTTTTTAGCCGATGCCCTACCTCGATGCCCTCAAGAAGCATTTCCAATACGATGCCTTCCTCGAAGGACAAGAGACGGTCGTCGACCGCATCATGGGCGGCGAGGACCTGCTCGTGATCATGCCGACGGGCGCCGGCAAATCCCTCTGTTATCAGTTGCCGGCCATGATGAAGGATGGGTATACGCTGGTCCTTTCGCCGTTGATTTCCCTTATGAAAGATCAGGTTGACGCCCTCAACGAGAAACGGATGCCTGCCGCTTTCATCAACAGCACGCTCACCACTGGCCAGCGGCACGCGACCATGAACGCTCTGCGGGACGGTTGCGTCCGGCTGCTGTACGTGGCGCCGGAACGGCTCCGCATTGCCGAATTCGTCAATATCGTACGCACCATGCCGCCGGCATACCTTGTCGTCGATGAAGCCCACTGCATCAGCCAGTGGGGACACGATTTCCGTCCTGACTATGCCCGCATCGGCCGCTTTATCGATGAATTGGGAATCGCTCAGGTCTGTGGCTTTACGGCCACCGCGACACCGGTGGTTAAAGAGGACATTGGCAAGCAATTGCAGCGGCCGGGAATGCAGGCCTTTATCACCGGTTTCACGCGTCCAAACCTCTCATTCTCGGTGGTCAGCGCGCAGACGAACGGGGAGAAACTCGACTTTCTCGAGCAGCAATTGCGGACGCCGCAACCGACGATCATTTACGCCTCCACCCGCAAGAACGTCGAGTTGGTGGCGGATACGTTCAAGTGCATTTCATACCACGCCGGGATCAATGATGAGATGCGGACTCAGGCGCAGAATCGTTTCACCGCCGATGAATGCCCAATCATTGCCGCGACGAACGCGTTCGGCATGGGGATCGACCGGCCTGACATCCGCCGCGTCATCCATTTCAATATTCCCGGGAGCATCGAAGCGTATTATCAGGAAGCCGGCCGCGCCGGCCGCGATGGCGAAGACGCCGAGTGCACGCTGCTGTTCAGCTACCAGGACCGTTTCATTCACGAATTTCTCATCGAATTGAACAACCCGCCGCCGTTTGTGGTGCTGGCGACCTATCAAACCCTGCTACAGCTGTCGGCCGAGCGCGGTAGTCCGCATCTGGAATCGAGTCTCGCCGAGCTCAGCGACTTGGTCCCCGGTGCCATGGGTGACCGGCAGATTGGCGCGGCTTTGAAGATACTCGAGAAGAACGACCTGCTGTTTCGCGGCTTTCGCGATCAGAACAAAGGGGTCCTTCGGCTCTTGCGGCCCGCCCCGGAGCTCCTTCTTCTCTACCCAGAGGAATCGACGCAACGCGCCATCTTTGTTCGCCGTACTGTGCAACACTACGGCAGCCGACTCGATCACGGCGTCACCTGTACCCATCTCGAATTGCAGCAGACGTCGGGTTTGACCGACGAGCAGGTCCGGCGCGTACTGCGAGCCCTGACCGGAACCGATATCCTGTGGACACCGCCGTTTACCGGACGCGGTCTGACATTGGCCGATCCCAGCATCCGCGATCCCCAGATCGATTTCGACGAGTACCAGCGGAATGCAGATCTGGAGACGCAGCGGCTCGACGAAATGATGGCGTACCCGCAGTCGCGGGGCTGTCGCCAACGGCAACTCATCAGTTATTTCGGGCAACGCGTCAACGGCTGGGTCTGTCGGGTCTGCGATGAGTGCCGCGGCGCCTCCAGCCGCGAAACCCGGCAACCGACGGCGGTGGAGTCGGATGTCATTATCACGATCCTGAAGGGCGTTCAGGAACTGGGTGGACGGTTTGGGAAGAATCGCGTGGTCCAGTTTCTCAACGGCTCGCGGAGTCTCGAAATCACCCGGGCGCGTTTATTTCGCCATCCGTCTCATGGCGCCTTGGCCGATCGGGATCAGGGCTACATATTGAAGATGATTAAATCCCTCGTGGACGCCCAGTGCCTCATGGTCGTTGGCGAGTCGCGATATCCCCTCATCACATTAACGCCGTTGGGACGCGATGTCATGGAAGAGCGAACCACTATCGAGCTGGAGTTTCAAAGCATGAAGAGCACCCGGGCTGAGGGCCAGCGCCGAAAGTCGTCGAAGCCGTCCAGTCACGGCCGGCAGGCTGCTGCGGTCGCCGTCGGCGAGGGCTCGCCCTCGTTCGAGGCGGGTGTCGATGATCTCTTTGAGCGACTGTGCCAGTTGCGCAATGCCATCGCCGAAAAACGCCGACTCGTCCCGTATCAGGTCTTCAGCAACCGGACATTACGCGAATTGGTGGATCGGACGCCGCTGACTGTCGAGGAAGCCCGCGTCATACACGGTGTCGGGGCGAAGACGGAACGAACCGTCTTACCGGAGTTTCTGGGAGAGATCGAACGCTGGCGCCGGGAAAACGGAATGCCGTTCTGAGCGCCAGGGCCGCAAAACTCGGTTGGATTTGCTATCCGTAGCATCATGTGATCCGTCGGCTGACGAGTCGACAACGATGGCCGGTAAACGTTGAAGCAGCACGTCGGAAGAGAACAATGCCCATGGAGGCAATCTCGCATGCGGGACGCCTCATCGGCAGCGTTCTCTCATTTACCGATCCTATCCGCGTTAATCCGTGTGGCATGTCCTGAGCCCGCTTGCCCTGAGCCGGTCAAAGGGGTCGAAGGATCCGCGGGCAATTCCGAACGAGTCCCGAATTTTAATCGACGGAGCTACCTGAGCGAAGTCGGTTCGTAATCCCGATTCACGCATTTCCTTCTTGCTTGTTTCGAAGGCAATCGGCAAGTGACTGGATCGAGTAAAGGGTGTCGGCATTGATATCAGCCTGCTCGAATTTCACACTGAACTGCTCCTCAATGGCGACAATCAACTCGAGTAGCAGAAACGAATCAATGCCGTAATCCGCAAGCGGCTTACTCGTTTCGATATCGGCGATGTTCAGGTCGAGGAACAGCCGTTCGATTAGGAGTTCTTTGAGTTGCTCTTCCATATGACAAACTAAGGCATCTATGCCCTTTCCGCAAACAGCGGGACTGGGTTCCGCCGGCCGTTAAAATTTCCGCGAGCTGTGGCGCGGTCATTCGCGAGTCAAAATATCGCGCTACATTAGTAACCGTGAATGACCACGCCACAGCTCGCGGAAGGTTTATTACCTATGAAGGTCATATCTGCCAAAGACATGCAGGATCTGGACCGCCGGACCATCGCTGCCGGCGTCTCCGGCGAGGAGCTCATGGAAGGCGCCGGCACCGGTGCCTTCGAAGAGATCTGTTATTACATTCGGGACCTTCCCGACCGTCATGTGCAGCGTTTCGTCATCCTCGCGGGGAAGGGCAATAACGGCGGCGACGGTCATGTCATCGCCCGTCTGTTGGTCGAGCACCTGCCGGAATTCGAGACCGAGGTGATTTCGACCTGCCAGGTTGCCGAGCTGACCGGCGATGCCAGGCTCAATGCCGAGCGCCTGCCGCCGCCGGTCAAATTCACCGTTGCCGATGGACTTACGGACGAATATCTGCGCGAGGGTACGATCTTTATCGACTGTCTGCTCGGTACCGGCATCCGCGGTGAGGTCCGCGAGCCCTATGCCGGCATCATTCACAGCCTCAACGAAAGCGGGCTGCCGGTGATCGCCATCGACATCCCTTCCGGTGTCGATGCGGACACCGGCGCCGTAAGCAATGCCGCTGTCCGTGCCGACCTGACGATCACCATGGCGGTGCCAAAATCCGGCCTGATTCTCGGCGCCGGCTGGGAGCATTGCGGCCGCTTGCGATGCGTTGACATTGGGATTCCCCCGGCTTTTGTCGAGGAAAAGACCGCGGTCTGTGAGGCGGTCCTGGCTGCCGATGTTCGGCCGCTGCTGTCCCGGCTGCCCAAGACGGCACATAAAGGCGACATGGGGCGTGTGCTGATTCTCGGCGGCAGTACCGACTATCCCGGCGCCCCGGTGCTGGCCGGCATCGGTGCCTTGCGGGCCGGTGGCGGACTGGTGACCGTTGCCTACCCGGAATCGATCGCAGGCGCCCTGTATGCGCGGGAAAATGCCTTGATTCGTGCCGTTATTGCCGATGCGGGGGCAGGTTGTCATACGCCCGCTACAGCAGCCGCGGCGCGGGCTATGGCCGATCGCAACGATGTCGTCGTTGTCGGTCCGGGACTGGGCAGCAGCGACGACTCGTTAGAGTTCGTGCGTGAGGTCCTTGGCGTCGAAAAGCCCATGATTCTTGATGCCGACGGCCTGCGGGTCCTGGCCTTGGATAACGGCGTGCTGCCACGCTCGCCAACGACCGTGCTGACTCCGCATCCGGGCGAGATGCAACGGCTGCTGCGCGCCTGCGGTCGCGAGCCGTTGCTCGAAAAGGATCGCATGACGCAGGCCGCGGCGGCCGCCAAAGCGCTGAACGCCTACGTGGTTCTCAAGGGCAGCGGCACGGTCATTGCCGCTCCGGATGGCGCCGTGGTCTTCAATACATCCGGGTCCGTCGCCCTGGCCAGCGGTGGCACTGGTGACGTGCTGACCGGAATTATTGCCGCCTTCATGTGCCGGTACCATGATCCGTTTGCGGCGGTGAAGCTCGGGGTGTTCGTCCACGGTCTGGCGGCCGAATTGGCGCCCCATGGCGTCCGAAATTTCATTGCCGACGACCTTGCTGGCCTGCTCGGCAAAGCCATGCATGAGATCTCCCCGTTGGCCTGACGACCTGTTGCATGACCTCGATCCTACCATACAGCAGGACAAAGACGCAAAGATACGCAAAGGAAGAAAACGGAGAATTATTGACTCCCGGATCTCGGTTTCTAAGGAGGAGCATTTATTCTCAGTCGAAAGCGATCCGGCCCAGTCAATAATTGGTCTCTTTGCGCTTCTTTGCGACGGCGCCTGCCCCGTTGCGAAGCGTCACGGGGCGTCTTTTGCGTCAGAGCCCCGGCGAAGCCGGCTAACGGGTCCATCGTAGTCCGTCAACCGACGGAACGAAGTCGGATCGTCAATTTTCCAGTCCCATCAGACCATTGACACGGAGGAAGAGATAGAGGAAACAGGCGGCGGAGAGCAGGTGGTCGAACCGGTCCCATCGGAGCAGCCAGCGCGGCATTTCCAGGACGGCGTAGATAATGTTCGAGTGGGCTGACCGCCCGAGAAAAAAGCTACGGCACAAATCGACCAGATTCTTTATCAGAATAAACCACGCAATCCACAAATTTGGTTCGGTGAAGACCAGGTACCAGGCGACGCAGATTTCGATGAGGAAGAGAAACTGGCTCATATACGTCAGCCGGAAAAATTTCTGCAGGAAGGAGTAGATGTCCTCGTCTTCCGGCACGATTTCATCTTCGAGGCATTCGGCGGCTTCCTGGATCACCGGTGACGGCGCCGCCTTAACCATTGAATGCGCCGGGTTCCCGGCGACACAAACCCAAAGCGAGTAAATCAGAATCAGCCACATAATCGTACTGAGTAGAAGCATAGGGTTATACTACGTGCCGATCCGTTCGATTACAATCACCCCCCCGTTGCACGCAAATCGACAATAGGAATATCAAGATATTCCGCGGACTTCGTGATTGAGCATCGGGCGAAAGTGGCGTGAAGATGGGATGCGAAATGTCACAGTTATTTCCGGACAGGTCCTTAACCTTGCGCCGGCGTCAATAACGGGGCAGATTACGGATTCTTTTTTTGTCAGACAAAAAAATTGGGCGGTTAGCTCAGCTGGCTAGAGCGTCTGGTTTACACCCAGGAGGTCGGCGGTTCGAGCCCGCTACCGCCCACCACTTTTCGGCCGCGTGCGGCTGAAAAATGCCACGGCGTAGCTTCGTACGCCACGGACAACGGCTATACCCATAATCAATGTAGTCCGGTCCTAACCGTATGGCAAAATTTCCGATCTATTGACCTCAGACCGAGCGGTGATACCTTCATCGTCTAATAATTTTACTCCTAAGTTTATCCATGCCAAGAAGCTGTGCAAGACACACTATCACTCTTTTACTTGCTCCCGATCTCGCTCTCTATCATTACTGCAATACATGATGTGTGCCGCGGATTTGAGATCACGAGTAATCCGTCAGCCGACGGATAGGATCAAAGATGCGACTGTCGAACTCTCAAATCGTAATCTTACTCGTAATCTTTGATCCCCTTTCCAGGATTGAGAGCAAGATCAAGAGTTTGTAAGAAGAGCCCCGGCTAAGCCGGCTACCTTGATCGCACAGGGGGCGAAACAAATGGGTCAGATGAAGGCATTGGCGAAGGTTGCGCCGGGCGCCGGCGGGATGCAGATTATCCGGCGCGAGGTGCCCGAGTGTGGGGCGGGCGAAGTGGTCGTGCGCGTGAACGCGGCAAGCATCTGCGGCAGCGATCTGCACATGTACCTCGGCGAGATCGAATGCCCGACCGGCATCGTCATGGGGCACGAGTTGGCCGGCTGCATCGCCGTGACCGCGAACGACGTGGACGGTTGGCGTCCGGGCGACAGGGTGACCAGTGAACTGCATGTCGGCGCCTGCGGCCAATGCGAATACTGCACCAACGGAATGGTCATGATGTGTCCCGCGAAGACTCCGCCGGGATGGTCTTCCGACGGCGCCTTCGCCGAGTACATAAAGCTTCCCGCTTCATTGCTGCATCGCATCCCGGACGCGGTTACCGATCAGATGGCCGCCCTGACGGAGCCGATCGCCGGCATCCTCGGCGTTGTCAATGTCCTCGGCGTCCGACCTGCCGACTTTGTCTTGGTGGTGGGCGACGGTCCCATCGGTCTTGCAGCGGCGAATGTCGTCCGCGCGCTTGGGGCGGCGAAAGTGGCGTTGGCCGGCCGCGGACAAAGATCCTCCGTGCGCCTGGCGGTAGCGCGCCAAATGCGGCTGGATATGGTCCTTGATCATGACCGCGACAATGTCGTCGACGCCGTCAGAGAAGCGACCGGGGGCCTTGGCGCCGACATGGTGATCGAGGCTGCCGGGAACGAGGGGGCATTGCAGACGGCGACGCACGCCATTCGGCCGGCCGGCCGGCTCTGTGCGATCGGGCTGACTGGCCCGCCGGCGATACCTGTCGAGTGGAACGAAATGATGAAACGGCGCATCCAGGTAGCGTTCGCGTGGAGCGCCGATTCCGCATCCTTCGCGCATGCACTGTCGCTCCTGGCGAGCCGGTCCATATCATTCCCCGACGGCATGATCCGGACCTATCCTCTGGAAGAATGGCACGATGCCTTCGAAGCGCTCAAAGGGCTCCAGGCCGTCAAGGCCCAGTTTGTGATGGATTGATCAGCCAACCTAAGTGATGGTGCGGGCAACCGGGACGCTCGCATCCTGCCGTATGGTAGGACTACTTTGCCGTTGCGTGTATCCGACCGTCTGCCGACGGATAACGAACTACAAACTGCTGTTTCGAAGGAGTACGGGGCCAGTGGGCCCGTGTTCCCACTGGTGAAGAATTCGGAAAATCCTACTGTACGGTAGGACTGGCGGACACGGTTTAATATGAGAGGCCGCGTCCCCGCGGGCGACTCTTGAAACTCCGGCATCATGTCGCCCGCTGGACGCCAGGCCTCCCACTTTGCTCACGCACTGAATACTGAACATCACGTGACTCACATGGCCGAACACTGAATACTCTCTCTGTTTCAGGAGCATCCCCAAAATACTAAGATGTCCTGGAAATATTCATATCACTTTGCGCAGGTTGCCGAATGAGCCGCGGGCGGCTTCGACCTCCGCGGACGCCTATCGCTGGTCCCGGTGCAGCAGCCGGATCTTGTGGGCCTTGGGGATATCCGGCGACTCCATGATCCAGGCGCGTGCCTTCTCGGGATCCTTGCGCAACCACACACGGGCGATGCGTTCGGCATAATGTCGTTTCAAGAGCAGCGTGCCCTCTCCCATCTCGGCCAGCCACTTGGCGCCGAGCCCCGGCTCGCGGGTGCCGACGGCGCCGACGAAGGCTTTCACCGCCGCACGCTTTTCAGCGCCGTCCGGGAGGCCTTCCAGCCACTCGGCGGCCGCCGAGTGATCTTGATTGCCCCATTCCCGGGCAACGGCATCGAATGCCAGCGCTCGACCCGGCCCCGCGGGTAAAGCTTCGATCAGTTCCAGAGCCTGCTTTGCATGATCCCGCGCCAGCATCGAGGTGATGCGGACGGCGACCTGGTCTCGGTTCTTTTCGGGAAACGTTTCCAGCCATTCCGTCAGCTTCTCGGGGCCTTCCTGGACCTTTTCCGCGCCGATGCGGGCCAGGTGCGGCGACAGCCGGCTGCACAACGCATTGATTTTGTCGGGATGGGTCAGCTTGCCGACGACAGCGATGGATTTATCGAGGTTCTCGTCGGTCCACACCACCGCCAGTTCGACGAGCGCGTGGTCACGCGTGCGGCCGTCCGGCAGCTTATCGGCCCACGCCGATGCTTCGTCAGGGGTGCTCCGTCCCCAGTTTGCCAGGGGCCGTGTCAGCCGGAACCAGATTCTTCGGCCCTGCGCATAAGACCCGAGGTCCGCGTCCGCAGGATCCTCGGCCTCACGGGCCGCAAGTGTCTCGATCATCTTTCGCACCTCGTCGGCGCTCAGCGGATTCTTCTTTTTCCAGCCCGGTACCACCGCGTCAAGGGCAGCGTCGATCGCCCCCGTCACCATTTGCGTTCTCACCGCGACAGTCGGCTCTTTCTCTTCTGCGGACTCCGCAGGCGTGGTTGCTTGGAGGGCACCGCTGACGGTCGCCGGAGCCGAGGGAACGGGCCGGTCTGCTGCGGCCAAAGCGGTTTTGATATTTGCAGAAAGAAGCACCGTCGCGATGATTATCGCCGAGCCGACGATGACTGAGGGTCTGTTCTTCATGGTTTGGCTATCCAAGAAACTGGAGATTCGGGATTCGGGACCGACTTCGCTCAGGTGGTTACGTCGGTGAAAATTTAGGATTTTGGATTGGTAGCATCCAGACGCGGTTTAGACTGCGATCAATGTGGGAGGCCGCGTTCCGCGGGCGACTCTTCCGGCGGTCTTTGAGAATCGCCCGCAGGGACGCGGCCTCCCACATTCGGTACTGTCCGGCTGCCAAGTTTCTGTCACACATTAACTGCCCGCTCAGCGCCCGGTTCCGGTGCTCCCCAGGAACTAACTTGCGCCATTCGACATTCACCCCCGCTCTACCCAAATGCCGACAAAGCGGCTTGGCCTTTTCCGGCAGTGATTCGTAAATATACGGGAATTTGGGAAACTTCCGAATTTGTCAGATCTGATAAACCGGCGAGTTGGGCTTCGAATCTTGATTGTCCCAAGCCCGCGTCGCGACGGATCTGCCGAAGTTCGGGGTCCATGCTTCAGCCTGTCGTGAGCTCAAAATACGTACGTTGCGACGCTTTGAATTCCGCGCTAAGTTATTCCTGTAAATACCGCCCAGGGATTTATTCATAGTATTAAATGCCGCCCATAACAGTTCCTTGATCGTATAGGGATTTGTTATTTGACGCCCCGGGCGACGCAAGGTCTGCCTTTTATACACAACTCAAAGCGGGTAGGCCGGGAGGCCCGCGTATAGGATGGATCGTCTGCACGCGGCCCTTTGTAGTAGATGATGTCGCGGCCGGTCACAATGGATTGGAACCATGGAGGCACGGAGACTTGGAGTTGGAGACCTTTGAATTCTCGTCGGCGATTTGTCTGTCGACGTGTTTATTAATCGTTCGTGTTGACAGGCACGGACAAAATACCGACGAGAATTCAAAGGCAAACTTTCTGGGAGTATGATGAAGTGACCAGGGAGACCGATTCGCTGGCGATTGCAGCTGTCTCTGTTCGACTTCTTCCCCCTCCCGATAAAACCGTATCATTGAATTTACTGTCGGGAATCGTCGCTCACGGGTGGTCACTGAGATCGATCAGTTGATAGCACCGCCCGAGCGATTACCGGCAGAAAATTCAATGATCTCCGCTTCTCCGTTCCTCCGTGTCCGTCGGCTGATGGATTCCAATCCCCTGCGATCCATGCCCTGAAATCACTAAGACCGGGCAGGCTCATAATTAGGTGCCCTTGGCTGGGGGCCCCATAGGCGTCGGCGAGAAGACGATACGTCGGCCAGGTTTGTCTGCCGGATTTGTGTCTAAAGGGCAGTGTCCGTCGGCTGACGAATCGCACGGGGCGCAGAACAGCCCCGGCGTAGCCGGTTAACTTGTTTGGGACATGAAAGGATGACATAGACGGCCATAGAAGATGAGATTCTGGACATTCTCAAACAGAAGCTCTTGCCGGAACTTCCGGAACTCAATGAAGCACGGAGATCCCGGCCGACTTGAAGGTCATTAATAAAAGAGGATAAGTCCGAGGCCCCCGAAGCCCGGGAGGAGCCCCAATACCATGGGAAAGCGCAATGTCTGACAACCACGACGATCCGATCTGGCAATCGATCCGGAAAGAGGCAACGAAGGACGCCGAAGGAGAGCCGCTGCTGGCCAGCTTTCTGCACGTCACGATTCTGAATCATACCAGTCTGGAAAACGCGCTCAGCTTTCATCTGGCAAACAAGCTGACCAGCCCGACGTTACAGGCGATCTCGCTCATGGAGCACCTTTCCCAAGCCTACGATAACGATGCGGACATCCGACGGGCAATCCGCAACGACATTTCTGCAGTGGTCGACCGCGACCCGGCATGCAACGAATATTCGGTGCCGCTTCTTTATTTCAAAGGCTTTCATGCGCTCCAGTCATATCGCGCCGCCAACTGGTTCTGGAAACAGGGACGCACATCGCTGGCACTGGCGATGCAGAGCCGGATATCCGAGGTCTTTGCCGTCGACATCCATCCGGCGGCGCGTATCGGCAGCGGCATTCTCATTGATCACGCAACCGGAATCGTCATCGGGGAGACGGCCGTGGTCGAGGATGACGTATCATTTCTGCATGAGGTGACGCTGGGCGGGACGGGCAAGGATCGGGGCGACCGCCATCCCAAGGTCGGCAAAGGCGTACTGATCGGAGCGGGCGTCAAAATACTCGGCAACGTACGCATTGGTGAGGGCGCCAAGATTGGGGCGGGCAGTGTTGTGCTGCAGCCGGTGCCGCCGCATTCAACCGCGGTCGGTGTGCCGGCGCGGGTTGTCGGCCGGCCGACAACCGAAGAGCCCGCCAAGGACATGGATCACCGCCTGGGCAGCAGCGAATTGAACTATGAAATCTAATGGAATTGCCGACCGACGCCGGGAACGGCGAAGTCGGTCGGCAATTACTACCCTTTCCCCAGTTCGACCGACCGTTCCGTTGCCCGCTGAATGACGCGGGCAATGAGATCGCGGAAATCCGCGTCTTTCAGCACCTGCAGCCCCGCGGCCGTGGTGCCGCCGGGTGAGGTGACGGCGTCCCGCAACTCGTCCGGCGTTCCCATCTTCTGCCGCAGCATCTCTGCCGCGCCGGCCACCGTCTGGACTGTGAGATCGAGGGCGTCGTCCGGCGGCAGACCGACGGCCTTGGCGCCGTCGACCATCGCCTTTACCAACTCGAAGACATAGGCCGGACCGCTGCCGCTCAGACCGGTGACGGCATCGAGCTTTTCCTCTGGCATTTCACAAACCACCC
>CAUZRT010000005.1:0-30338 GCA_963582235.1 Lentisphaeria bacterium | reverse complement strand
GTAGTCACGTCAGGACGAAGGCGGGTGTTTCGCGGGCTACCATCACGCCCAGACATCACCATTCGGGAATTCGTGGACGTCCAAGGACTCGGGTTTCATGGTAATGCTGTATCCGGGCAGGGTCGGCAACTGATAACGGCTGTTCTTGATGACAACCTGATCATTGAAATGCTCGTGCAGATGATCGGAATACTCGAGCACCACATTCTCCAATGACGGCGCCACGGCAATGTAGTTGAAGGCCGCCAGGTGCTGCACGTAGTTGCACAGCCCGACACCGCCGGCATGCGGGCACACGGGAATGCCGAACTTCGCCGCCAGCAGCAACACCGCCAGAACCTCGTTGACGCCGCCCAGACGGCAACTGTCGATCTGACAGAAATTCATGGCGCCGGCCTGCATGAATTGCTTGAACATGATACGATTTTGCACCACTTCGCCGGTCGCCACGCCGATGGGCGCAATGGCCTTGGCGATAGCGGCATGGCCAAGGATGTCGTCCGGCGAGGTCGGCTCTTCGATCCACAGCGGCGCGAACGGCGCCAGGTACCGCATGTACTCGATGGCCTCGTCAACACTCCAGACCTGGTTGGCATCGAACATGAGTCTGCCGTTGTTGCCGATCACATCGCGGATGATGCCGGCGCGGCGAACATCATCATCGACGTCGCGCCCAACTTTCATCTTGAACCAGGACCAACCGGCGTCCAGATAGTTGCGGCATCGGGTACGGACCTCGTCGTCGCTATAACCGATCCAGCCGGCGCTCGAGGTGTAGGCCGGCAGCCCGATCTGTCGCAGCTCCGCTTCGCGTTCGGCACGGGTGTCGGCGTTGGCTGCAAGGATGTCCAGCGCCTCCTCCGGCGTCAGGGCATCGGTGATGTGGCGGAACTCGATACAGTCGACGATGGCTTCCGGCGTCATATCCGTCAGCAGCTTCCAAAGCGGTTTCTGCTCCGTCTTCGCATAGAGATCCCAGACGGCATTGACGATGCCGGCCACGGCCAGGTGAATGACGCCCTTTTCCGGGCCCAACCAACGCAGTTGACTCTCATTCGCCAGGCCAAACCAGAAGCCACGCAGGTCGCCGGTTATGGATTCGAGCATGCGACCCACGACCAGGTGTTTCAGCGCTTCGATGGCAGCGACACAGAGCTCGTTGCCGCGACCGAGGGTGAAGGTGATACCATGGCCCTCGAGCCTCTCGGTGTCGGTCGCCAGAGTCACGTAGGGGCACGAATAATCGGGATCTGCATGAATGGCGTCGGAGCCGTGCAGCCCCGCCGATGTCGGGAAGCGGATGTCGCGCACAGTGAGATTGGTGATCTGCATTTGAAAATGATAGTAAACTTAAAGTCGAAGTTGTTTCTTCCAGTCCGCGGATCACGCGGATCAACGCGGATCAACGCGGATCAACGCGGTTCAACGCGAATAATTCAGCACTGTCTGTCCGGCCCGGCTGCGCCGCAGGCGGCGGAAAATTTTGCGGCCGAATCGGCTGAAGTAGCATAGACATTCCTGTCTGTGCTGAGGCCACTCAGATTGCAAAGCTGATCTTGGAAACCTGCGTGGCCTCAGCAGAGACAAGAATGTCTATGCTACCTTATCAGCTATCGCTCTTGACGACGATGTTGCGAAGGGCGCCGATCCCGGAGATCTCGATTCTGACGTCGTCGCCCGGCTGCAGATAGGTACCGCTGGCGTTGCCGACGCCGGCAACGGTGCCGGTGCTGATGAGGTCGCCCGGCTGCAGCATGACCATGGCCGAGATGTATTCGATCACCCGCGCCACCGAAAAAATCATCTGCGCCGTACTGCTATGCTGCTTGCGTTCTCCGTTGACAAACGTACTGATTTCCAGCGTCTGCGGATCCGGAATCTCATCCCGCGTCACAATCCACGGACCTTGCGGCGCAAAGGTGTCAAACCATTTACCGTTGAGCCAATCGAACCATTTGTCCTGCGGCCGGCTGTCGGAGCGCTCCCAGATCTTGAGATTCCGCTCCGAGACGTCGTTCATGATCGTGTAGCCGGCAACGTATTGCAACGCCGCCGCAGCCTTAACGGCTTTCGCCGGCCGGCCGATGACAACCGCCAGTTCCCCCTCCCAGTCGATTGACTGCGCTACCGGTGGAATCCGGATGCTGTCGCCCGCACCGATCACGGTGGTCGCCGGCGGTTTCATGAAGACGCGCGGCGTCTCCTCGTCCTGTGGCACCAATGCCGCGCCGCCCTCGATGATGTGGTCTCGGTAGTTGCCGGCCAGGGCCAGAACCTTGCGCGGACACGGCACCGGCGCCTGCAACGTGACCGCGTTCAGCGCCCGAACCGTGTTGTCGTCCGCCACCGCCTCGCCGCCACCGGCGGCCGCCACGGCTTGCGCGGCCGCCGCCAGGCCCGCCTCCCCGGCCTCGAGCAAGCTGATCATATCGGCAAAAATTTGCGGTGCCGCCTCAACGGCAGCTGCTTCGCCGGCCGCCGCCAGATCGACAACAACGGAGTCATTGTTGATGACGACGCCGACACGGGTTTCGTTTCCTATTGTAAACGTAACGAGTTTCATGATGTGTGCCTCCTGAAAATCAGGTGTCGGACGGAATAGGCGGTGCGGGGTCACCGCATCACGACTCCCGTTGTTGACGTTTGCTCTCGAGTCTGGAGATGCCGTCATCCTTGACAGCCAATGTATATGCTGCACCTCTATCGAAAAATTTCCAACCGGGTTGACTCCAACTGAGTAATCGGCTAATTTAAACGTTTCGCCTACGATTTGGAAGCGCCTGCAGTTCCGGCGAAAAAAAATGTGAAAAACAGTTGGACATCATTCCTACGTTTAGCTATCTTATGTGTTTCGCTTTTTCCTTGGCGAATTATTCATGCACAGGATTCGGAAGCGCACAGGAATGGCGCCGGGGCCCTTGGGTCGAGCGTAGCGAATGTCGCCGCGGATGATGAAGTTCTGGCATTGCGGGCGCAACTGCTTTGGCTCGAACAACAGTTCGACAAATGCAACGACAAATATAGCGCCGTCTTCGTCGATCGTGACCGGTTACGCCGGGAATTGACGCAGTTGCAGATTCGCGCCGCGAATCTACTGATTAATAAAGATGATTTGGACGCCGTCGAAGCATTGGCGGTGGCGTTGAAGAACATGGGCGACCTGCAGGCCGTTCATGACCGTTTGTACCAACAGCTGCTCGAGTACAAAAGCCATTTGGATTCGGCGCTCGAGATACTGGATCCGGGCACGGAGACGCCCGTCGGCAATGTGCTCCGGTCGAAGCTCGACGAACTCTTTCGGGAATTGGAGGGCGCCGAGCGTTTCTTTCAACGATCGTCGCCGGCTGCACAGGGGAATGAGGCAGTCGCCCGGGAGTGCCGGGTACTGGATGTCAACGACGAACTGCAGATCGTGGTTCTTGATGTCGGGACGGGAAAAGGCGTGCGCCCCGGCATGCTCTGGGAGATCGAAGGCATCGGCGGCGTGGTTTGCCGCGCCCGTGTTATCGCAGCGAGGCCGTGGATTAGCGGCGCAATGGTGATTTCTGGACGGCTACGGCATATCGCCCCCAACAATGTCGCACGCATGGTGGGGAGGAGAGAGAGAAATGGAAAAACAGGCGATTACTAAGTATGTGCGTTTGTCCGCCTTTCGCGCCCGGGAGATCACCCGGTTGATTCAGGGAAAGGCGGTGAATGAAGCGATGGCCATCGTTAATTTCTGCCCGCGAAAATCGGCCCGACTGGTCGGCAAGACGTTGCGGTCCGCGACCGCCAATGCCGTCAACGATGAGCGCAATCCGGTTGCCCAGGAAGATTTGTTCGTCAAAGAAGCAACAGTCGGGGAAGGGCCGACGATGAAGCGCTTTATCCCCAAGGCACGGGGCATGGCCGGCCGGATTCGCCGACGCACAAGCCACATCAAGATTGTCGTCACGGATGAAGAATAAGGACCGGAATTTTGGGATTCACCATTAACCATCGATAAAATCTCATGGGCCAGAAAGTCAATCCAATCGGTTTTCGCATCAGTGTTACAAAGGACTGGCGCAGTCGCTGGTTCGCAAACAAGGTCAATTTCGGCGATATGCTTCATGAGGACTTGATGGTCCGGGACTTTGTAAAGAAGCAGCTGAGCCAGGCCGCCGTCACCCGTATTCAAATTGAACGCTTTGCGAACCGGGTACGCGTCACGGTGCATTCGGCGCGACCGGGGCTCGTATTCGGGCGCAAACGCGCGGAGTACGACAACCTGCGCGATGCCCTCGTTAAGAAGACGGGCGGCAAGGACGTTTATATCGACGTTGTCGAAGTCAAGAAACCGGAATTGGATGCGCAGCTGGTGGCTGAGAATATCGCGCTGCAGCTGGAGCGCCGAATCGGCTTTCGCCGGGCCATGAAGAAGTCGCTGCAAACGGCTATGGACATGGGTGCCCAGGGGATCAAGGTCCGTTGCGGCGGCCGTCTCGGGGGCTCCGAACTCGCCCGCACCGAGCAGTACAAAGAGGGGAAGACCCCGCTGCATACACTTAGGGCCAATGTGCAATATGGTTTCGCCGAGGCGCGAACGGCGGCCGGCAAAATCGGCGTGAAGACATGGATCTGTCTTCCCGATAATATGGAGGAAGAACAAGATGCCGCTGATGCCAAAACGGGTAAAGTACCGAAAGGTTCAGCGCGGAAGCCACGTGGACGCGGGCCTCGCCTACAAAAATAACAAGCTTGATTTCGGCGATTTCGGTTTGCAGGTGCTCGAGCGGAGCTGGATTACGAATCGCCAGATCGAAGCTGCCCGTGTCGCTGTGACGCGGCACATGAAACGTCGCGGTCAGATATGGATCCGCATGTTTCCGGATAAGCCGATATCCAAAAAGCCGCTCGAGACCCGCATGGGCAAAGGCAAAGGCAATCCGGAAATGTGGGTCGCCGTGGTCAAGCCCGGGCGCGTCATTATGGAAGTCAGCGGCTGCACGGAAACCGTCGCCCGCGAAGCATTCGCCCGCGCCACCAGTAAATTCGGGCTGCGCTGTCGCATGCTGATCCGCAGGCAGGCATGAACCTGATTGTATGGACTGAAGAATGAAAGCTGCCGAGATTCACGAACTGACGAACGAGGAGTTGCGTAAACAGTTGGAAGACACTCAGCGCGGACTCCTCAATTTACGCATACAGGCACAGACCGGCCAGCTCGAGAATACCGCGGCGATGCGCACACTGAGGCGAGAAATCGCTCGGCTACGGACCGAGAAAACCGCTCGCGACGCCACCGGGATAATGACAACCGAAGTATAGATAACCGAATACGCAAGCAGCTCCATGACACAAACCGAACAGAAACGCGCCCAGCGGAAAACACGGATAGGCATCGTCGTCAGCGACGTTCAGGATAAGACGATCGTTGTGCGGGTCGACCGAAAAACTGCGCACCGGCGCTACAAGAAGGTGCTCACTCGCACCAAGAAGTACCATGCTCATGATGAGACGAACAACGCCAAACTGGGGGACGCGGTTCGCATCATGGAGACGCGGCCGTTGAGCAAGCAGAAGCGCTGGCGGTTGCTGGAAGTCGTCCGGCGAACGAAGTGACGGGAGAACGGCACACTGGAATGTTGGCACACTGGAATGTTGGCACACTGGAATGTTGGCACACTGGAATGATGGCACACTGGAATTTGAGACTTACCAATCATTGTCCACCATTCCGACGTTCCAATACTCCAACGCTCCGCATCTGCTCATGATACAATCCGAAACAAGCCTTCATGTCTGCGATAACAGCGGCGCCAAACGGATCGTCGCCATCAGGGTGATCGGACAGCGGAAACGATACGCTGCCGTCGGCGACATTGTGACGGCCTCCGTCAAGGAAGCAACGCCCGACGGCGTCGTCAAGAAGGGCGAGGTGGTTCGCGCTGTCGTCGTCCGTACAAAGGCGGCGATCCGCAGAGCCGACGGCTCGTATCTTCGCTTCGATCACAATGCGGCGGTCATCATCGACGATCAGAAGAATCCGCGCGGCACACGGATCTCCGGTCCCGTCGCGCGCGAGTTGCGCGAACGGAACTTCATGAAGATCGTATCCCTGGCCCCGGAGGTGCTGTGATGAAAGTACGAATTAAGAAAGATGACACGGTCACCGTCATCTCCGGAGCGCATAAACGGAAGAGCGGCAAAGTAATGTCTGTCCTGCGCGCGAAAGACCAGGTTGTGGTCGAGGGCATAAATGTTCGCAAGAAAGCCTTGAAACGAAGCCAGGAGCATCCCCAGGGCGGATTTCTCGAGCGCGAATGCCCGATCCATATTTCTAATATCATGCTGCAAGAACGATATGATGAAAGGCATGGCGACGTCGATGAAGATTACGACGAGGTCGAGGAGACGGCAGCAGCGGAAGAGGCAGTCGCCCGTACAAACGCCGACGACGAGGACGTACAGGACGATACCGAAGAAGACCTCGAGACTGCTGAAGCGGTGGTGACCGAAACAGACGCCGGCGACGCGGACGTACAAGACGATACCGAAGAGGATGCCGACCATGAAGCCGAAGTCGCGACCGACGATCTAACCGAGCCCAGGGATCCGGAAACAGAAACAGCGGCTGCAGACAGGCCGATCGCCGAGGCCGCGGACGAGGCGGAGCTGAATGTAGCGCTGACAGGGCCGCCGGCCCACATCGCAGCGGACGAAACCCCGACCGCGGCGGCGGCCGAGCCACCCGCTGGAGGCGATGCCGCGGACGAGACCACCGAACCATACGACGAGTCCCGAAGAAGCAGGAAACGAAAAGAATGACGCCACTGCTGGAATCATATAGGGCCGACGTTTTGCCGCGCCTGATGGAACAACGCGGGTACGGCAATTTGCTTCAGGTGCCGCGTTTGCAGAAGATCACTGTCAGCACCGGAGTCAGTACGGAGAAGGACCGCGAGGTCTTTGACGAGGCCGTCCGTGTGCTCGGCGAAATCACGGGGCAGCGGCCGGTTATTGCCAAGGCACGACGGAGTGTCGCGGGATTCAAACTGCGTGAAGGCCAGAACGTCGGCGTCCATCTTACCTTGCGCGGCCACCGGATGTATGACTTTTTCTATCGGCTCGTAAATGTTGCCCTGCCCCGGGTTCGTGACTTTCGCGGTCTGCCCGCCAAGTCCTTCGATGGCTTCGGCAATTACAGCCTGGGGCTCGTGGACCAAACAGTTTTCACCGAGATAAATTTGGATAAAATGCGCAACACCATCGGCATGAATGTGACGATCGTTACCAGTGCACAGACCAACGAGGAAGGCTTCGATCTATTGTCCTTGCTCGGCATGCCGTTCGAAAAATAGGATCAGGATTTCGAATAAACAAGTTCCGAAATATCGGCGCATTCTTGATCATTTTATCACCATCCGTCAACCATCATCCAATAACCATTTACCATCTTTCATATGGCTCGGAAATCGTTAATTGCAAAGGCGCTTCGTAAGCCCAAGTTCACGGCCCGTACCTATAATCGCTGCCGCCGTTGCGGTCGTTCGCGGGCGTATATGCGAAAATTCCAGCTCTGCCGAATCTGTTTCCGGGAGTTGGCGTCGATCGGGCAGATTCCCGGCGTCAGTAAAGCCAGCTGGTAATGGACGGAGGTATTTCCCGTATGTACACTGATCCCATTGCCGACATGCTGACGCGAATCCGGAATGCCGGGTCAGCCCTGCATGAAGCCGTCACTATTCCGTTGTCAAAGCAGAAAGCGGCGATCGCCAAAGTTTTAAAGGAAGAGGGATACATCCAGGATTATGAGGAGGGAGAAGCAGACGGCCATCCGTCTCTCAACATTCAATTGAAGTATGTAGAACGTAAGCCGGTGATCGACGGAATTCAGCGAATAAGTAAGCCATCGTGCCGGGTTTATGTCGGTATCGCGTCGATACCGCGGGTGCGGGGCGGCCTCGGCATTGCCGTCATGTCCACGTCGGAAGGCGTCGTCTCGAACCGGGTCGCCAAGTCGCACAACATCGGCGGCGAAGTGCTCTGTTATGTATGGTAATTTCCCCTGATGCCGTTTTTCCATTACTCCAACACTCCATTATTCCAATCCTTACTATGTCACGAATCGGCAGTAAACCAATTCCGCTTGGCACCGGCGTCGACGTCAATATCAGCGAGCGCACGGTGACGGTCAAGGGCTTGAAGGGCACGCTGAACCATACCATTCCCGAGCTGATTGACGCCAAGATCGAGGGCGGCAACCTGTTGTTGACACGTGTCAACAACAGTCGGCGTGCCCGGTCTCTGCATGGGCTTAGCCGGACGCTCCTTGCCAACCTGGTGACCGGCGTTGTCAGCGGCTTTAAAAAGGAACTGCAGATCCAGGGCGTCGGCTACCGGGCGCAGGTGAAGGGAAAGACACTTGTCTTGAACCTCGGCTTTTCGCATCCCATTGAATTCCCGATTCCCGAAGAGATCCAGATCAGCGTCGCTGAGAACACGCGCATTACCGTCGAAGGAATCGACAAGCAACAGGTCGGGCAAGTTGCCGCTTCCATCCGCGGCTTCAGACCGCCCGAGCCCTATAAGGGCAAGGGTATTCGCTACTTCGGTGAATACGTCATGCAAAAGGAAGGCAAGAGCGTCTAAGTTTTTTCGCGGTTCCCGCGAAAAAAAAGGAAACACAGGCTCGCCGCCTATTCTGCGATCGAGTGAATCATGGCAAATTTTACGAGAAAAGAGATGCGCCGCCGGCGTCGTTGGCGAATCCGAAAAAAAATTTCGGGAACCCGGTCCGAACCGCGGATGGCGGTGTGTACGTCTGGCAAACACCTGTACGTTCAGTTTATCGATGACGAAAACGGGCATACGCTGGCATCGGCATCGACATTGGACTCACAGTTGCGAAATGACAATCTGAGCGCCAATGTGCACGGTGCCGAAATCATCGGACGGACAGCTGCCGAACGCGCTTTGGCGGCGGGAATAAAGAAGGTCGTTTTTGACCGTAGCGGCTTTAAGTATCACGGCCGGATCAAAGCAATCGCCGACAAGGCCCGCGAGGCCGGACTCGAATTTTAGTGTTCCGAAACCCAAGTAACTACAATCAATATGCAATTCGGCATTCTCTAAGGGGAACACAGGCGTGGCTGAAAACGTGGCAAACGAAACGAGCGAAACTAAATTCGAATTCGAGGATCGTGTGGTCAGCATCAAGCGCTGCAGCAAGGTCGTCAAAGGCGGCCGGAATTTCAGCTTCAGCGCACTGGTTGTTGTTGGCAATCGGCATGGGCAGGTCGGCATCGGGCTCGGTAAAGCGAATGAGGTCGTGGATGCGATTCGCAAGGGCGGCGAGCTTGCGCGCAAAGCGACCGTCGACGTTCCGCTGAGCGGCAACACGTTGCCGCATGCCGTCGAAGCCCGGCATCGCGGCGGCCGGATAATCATGCGCCCGGCGGCCCCCGGTACCGGCCTTATTGCCGGCGGCGGCATGCGGGCCGTCCTCGAACTTGCAGGTGTCAAAGATGTGCTGGCAAAATCCCTGGGTTCGAACAACGCCATCAACGTCGTCAAGGCGACCATGGTCGGCTTTGATGATCTGACCACCCGCAGGGAAGTCCTCGCCAAGCGCGGTCTCGAATCGCTCGGGTAACGGCAACCTTCCGCCTTTGACATGGCCAACGTCGCCAGGCCGGCGCCGGACGCTGAGGCACAAAAAATCGAAACATTCCGATTTCCATCATGTTAAAATTACACAATCTCTCCAACTCAGTGCCCCGGAAACCGCGTAAACGGGTCGGCCGCGGCAACGGCAATAATTGGGGACGTACGTGCGGGCGCGGCGAAAAGGGGCAGAAGTCCCGGTCCGGTTACTCGCACCGGTCGTACTTTGAAGGCGGCCAAATCCCCTTCTTTCGACGGATTCCCAAGAAAGGCTTCACGAGTCCAAACCGAAAAGTCTACGCTCTGGTCAACGTAAGAGATCTTGAAGCACGTTTCGAGAGCGGCGACACGGTTGACATTGAGACCGTCATCAACAAAGGCATGGTCGGCAAAATCGGCGCCGGGCTCAAGATTCTCGGTAATGGCGAAATCGCAAAGTCCCTGACGGTCAAAGCAAACTGTTACTCCGCCGCCGCACGCGAGAAAATCGAAACCGCCGGCGGCACGTGCGAGACGGTCTAATATGCTCTCCGCATTCGCCAATACCTTTAAGATTCCGGAACTTCGCAATCGAATTCTCTTTACGTTTGGTATTATTGCACTGTGTCGGGTAGCCGCCAACGTTCCCTGCCCGGGCATCGATCCGGTGCAACTCCAAAACCTGTTTGAACGGCTGGAGACGCAGCAGGGCGCCGGCGGCCTGATCAGCATGTTCAACATGTTCAGCGGCAGCGCGCTGCAACAGTTCGCCGTTGCCGCTCTCGGCATCATGCCGTATATCTCGGCGTCGATCATCATGCAGTTGATGTCGCCGGTTGTGCCGCAATTGGAGAAGCTGAAACGCGAGGGCGAAGCCGGCCAGCAGAAGATCATACAGTGGACCCGCTACCTGACCCTGGTGATCTGCATTGTCCAGGGATTCATGCTCGCCAAAGGCATGGAGAATCCGCAGGCCCTGCTCGGCAGTGACGTACCGGATGTGGTTGTCAATCCGGGCGTCCGCTTTCAATTGATGACGGTCGTCATCCTCACCTGCGGCACCATGATTCTCATGTGGCTGGGCGAGCAGATTACCGAGCGCGGAGTGGGCAATGGCGCCTCACTCATCATCACCGTCAACATCATCACTGGGTTGCCCGCCGCCCTCTTCGGCATGTGGACGCTGCTCAAGCAGCAGGGGACCGGCGACACGCAGTTCACCTTTATTCACGTGGTGATTCTGTTCGGTGTCTTTCTGCTCGTCACCGCCGGTACGGTCGCCCTTACCCAGGGAGTGCGTAAGATACCGATTCAATATGCCCGCACCACGGCGGGTCGCCGCGGCAGCGGCCAGAGTACGTTCCTGCCGTTGCGCGTCAACTTTGCCAACGTCATGCCGATCATTTTCGCCAGTGCGATCCTGATGTTTCCGCCAATGATTACCAACTCCGTCGCCTGGCTCAGCTTCCTGACGCCCTGGTTCACCTATGGCAACGTTCAATATATGATCGTATATGCCGTACTGATTATCGTCTTCTCGTTCTTCTGGGTCGCCAACCAGTTCAATCCGGTTCAAATCGCCGACGACCTCAAGCGGCACGGCGGTTACATACCCGGCATCCGGCCGGGGAAACCGACATCGGAGTTCCTCGATCGGTCCATGACACGCATCACCATGGCCGGCTCCACGTTTCTGGTCATACTCTCCCTGCTGCCGATGATCTTCAGCCGGCAGCTGAATCTGCCGCCGGTTGTCTCACAATTTTTTGGCGGTGCGACACTCTTGATTATCGTTGGTGTGACCCTCGATACCTTGCGGCAGATTGAATCCCACCTCTTGATGCACCATTACGACGGGTTCCTGCAGAGAGGCCAGATCCGCGGCCGCCGCATGGGCCGGGCGTACGGGGTGTAGAAAACCTCCCCGAATCCTGGGGGAGGCCAGAATGTCAACGCGTAATTTGAATTCCCGTCGTAGGCGCCAATCGTCCTTGTTGTCGTGCTCGAATGGATCGTCGATTACGAGGACGATTCTTGTTATCTCCGAAAAACATTCCTCATTCGTAACTACTTCAGGTGGAGGGTGGAGATCCGTCCAACGACTGTCACATGCTCACGGAGATCGCCTTTGTGAATATGGCGTTAGACTCTGAAACTCGGTCGCGACTCTCCACCATACACCCTCCACCTGAACTTTTATCCCCATCAACCATTCACCCCTCCCGCATCGCCTCCCGAATCCGCCAACTCGGCAACGCCTTCGGTGGTACGGAAATGCAGTTTCGCAACCTTGCCCAGTGCTTCCATGCCCCCGCGACAATAGATGTCGGCTGCGGTCACAGCCACCTGCGGATCCGACGCGCCTTTCGGAAGCCGCAGGTCATGCGGCTTTGCCAACGCTTCGAGCGCCCTGACGAACTCGGCACGAGCGATGATCGACGCGGCCGCAACGGCGATGTCCGACTCGGCCTTGGGTCGCTGCTCGAGCTTGATGCGCCGACCCAGATTCATCAGCGCCTTGCTCACCGTTGAACGTTTCCCGAACTGATCCGATAATGCCCACGGACAATCCGGCACCTTCTCCAAGACGTCCTCCAGGGCCCGCGCATGCCCCCATGCCAACATGTCATTCAGGTTGGCAAACTTGTCGTAAAGCTGATTATATCGCTCCGGACCGATTCGTACAATCGCGAAGTTCCCGTGGACCGTATCCTTCACACCCTGCGCCAACGTCCGAATCTTGCGATCGCTTTTGATTGTCTTCGAATCGCGAATACCCTGATCGAACAGTAGGGTTGCCGACTCCTCATCGACGTACACGGCGGCAATTACCAGCGGGCCGAAGTAGTCCCCCTTGCCGCTTTCGTCAATGCCCACATGGGAGCCGAACATCTGCGGGTTCTCGAGCCGTGCAATTTCCGTTTCGTAACCCATGCGCGCTTCGTGAAGGATCTCCGGTTCAACGATGAACTGGACCAAATCCGCGGTGCCCTTTCCCTGCACCACAAATTTCCCGGACTCGTAGGCGACGGCACTTGTCTTCTCCTTGCGTGCCCGCCATCGAGCGTAAGGGATGGCGTCCATCTCCCAATTCTGCTCGGTCAGAATGGCAGCCAGCTGCGCTGCCTGCTCAGCTGTTAATTCACATACGAAATTGGTCTTGGGCATGGGGAAGTGCGTGATTCGTGAAACGTGAAATAAGCATCAGTAGACAAACCGCCGGCACATAGCGTCGTGACCCGCAGTCACCGAATCTGTCCGACCTGCCGGATCCGCCCGCTCCTCACCCGACACCGGCAGGTTCACGCTCGAGCAGTTGGTCTGCGGACTCCGCAACCTTGCGAAAGGCCGCCGCATACTGCGCGATCGTCTCCGGACAATCTTGCTTGAACCACGGCACAAAATATGCCCGCTCCGGAATCGACTCGGCAACCGGAAGGGTTCCCGGACCTTGACGGACATCCCGCTGACCGAATGCGACCATGGTCGGAGCGCCTTGTCCAAAGATGTCCGCCACGTGAAAAATTGGATGCAGATGAAGCGGAAAGTTCACCCCGGGGGATAGGGTCGACATGCCCTCAGCGGCAACGGCTTCACAGAAGCGAGCGATCGGTAGCCCGCCTATTTCTTGCGGCCGATACAATCCGGCCGAGCAATACCAACCGCCCATCGTTGTGCCTGAATCCCGAGCCGGCCGCGTCGACTTGATGCCCGGCACGCCCTCGAGAAGATCCCAAAATCGGTTCATGGCGCGGTCGATCTCAGCCACTCGTTCGGGATAATACTTGAGCTGCACTCGCCCCATGGCCGAGCATGTTTGGTTCAGCCGATGTTTGTAGCCGCCGAGCGGTATGCCGGCGAAAGACTGCACATCCCCAATGTCAATGTCGCCGGGGGTCACGCGGCCAAGGCTAGGGTTGCCGGTGCGCTCGTAGAAACCGTAAGCGACGCAGCGCTTGTGCACCTCCGGATCATTCGTGACCATGATGCCGGCCTCACCGATTGCAAAGCTTTTACCGGACATCAGGCTCATTGCCGCGACGTGGCCGATTGAGCCGACCATTCGCCCCTTATAGAGAGCCCCATGCGCATGCGAAACGTCCTCGATGACTTTCACGTTGTGCTTCTCGGCAACGGCCATGATCGGGTCCATGTCGCATGGCCGGCCGTAAACATGGACGACCATGATCGCCTTGGTCCGCGGTCCGATGCGATGCTCGATATCACTCGGATCGATGCACAATGTGTCCGCATCGACGTCGGCGAAATTGACGGCCGCGCCGAGGGTCAGGGCCTGAGTGCAGCTCGCCCAATAGGTTATGCTCGGACAGATGACCTCGTCGCCGGCGCCGACGCCGCAGGCCCACATGGCACTACGCAGGCTTTCCGTGCCGTTACAATAGGCGACGGCAAACGTTCGCCCCATCCAGGCGGCGAATTCCTTCTCGAACTCGGCCGTCACAGCTGTGTCGCTCATTGAGCCGGAACGAATTACGTCGAGGACGGCCGCCTCATCTTCCTGCGTAACGATCGGCCATTTGAATATGTCGGGATTCGGTTCGGTGACCGCTTTGTCACCGCCAAAAATCGCAAGCCTTCGATCAGACATGATTGATTTCCTTTTAATCTATTCCATGAGCCCGCAGGCTCATGGAATAGATTAAATATTGATGCAGAATGGGACGTTTTCAATGATTTCGATCAAACGCTTATGGACATTCATCCCGGGCCGAGGACTGAAAAAACGTTCGCTAGCTGCAAGTTTTTCCGGGTCACCGCCGTATAGTTGGCAAACGCCGACCCCCGAAACGCCTATATTGTCTGTCTCGACTCACTGGCGCGGGCCATCCATGTCTTGACCAAATCAGATGCCGGCATCGGCACCATGCTTGCGACCGCAGAAAGGATCGCCGTGGCCGGTACTCCGGGGGGGGGTGAGTTAGTCAGCGACGAACAACTGTTCGAGTGATTCTGCTGTGGTGATGAGGCTGCATTTGAAACGCTAGTTCGGCGTTATCAAGGCCCATTGTTCGGCTTTCTCGTCCGTTACTTCGGCAATGCGCAGAACGCCGCGGAACCCTTTCATGATACGTTTGTGCGCGTATGATCAGAAAACAAGCCCTCTATACAAGCGACCGGCCGTTCAAGCCCTGGCTCTATCAGATTGCGATCAATCTGGCTAACGACAGATTTCGCGAGTTGAGGAAGGAAACGGAACGAACATCGGCGATGGATGGGCACGTCGCTGCCGCTGTCCCGTCGCCGTCCGAAACCGCCTCACACCGCGACTTCTGCTCTCCGAAACCATAGGCGTTCAGTGCGCGGTTTGAAATGCCGGAGATGTGGGAGGCCGCACTCGCGAAGACAGTCCCGCCTCGGCTCTGATCCCGTGGGCGACACGATGCCAGACTTGATAGAGTCGCCCGCGGGGACGCGGCGCCTCCCACGTTAAACCCCGTCCGCCAGTCCTACCGTACGGTAGGATTTCCCGCGGCCTTGACCCCGCCTCGACCTGACACCGGGACACACTTGACACTACGGGTCGCGAGGCTAGCCCCCCGGCACATTATCTGAAGTCTCAAGAACATGGGATTTAGGCTGGTGAAACACCGCTTTCGGGTGTACCTTTAGATTGTTGTTGTCCACGCAACGGCCGTTTCCGGCCATACAACCCGCCATGCCGAAATCCTGTTACAACGCCCGAAATACCGCCCACTTGCTGTTCCTGCTTTGCGGTGCTGTCCGTTCCGTCCCATGCGCAGCTTGTTCACGGATGTGACGCGGAATGTCGGCATCGGACCGCGCCGATGAGAACGACTATTTTGCCATCGCGGTCGATGCCGGCTGGAACCTGTTCGCATCGCCGCTGGATTCATTTGAACTTGATCTCAAGCAAGCTTTCGATGGTTTCCGGATCGGCCCGATCTGGGAATTGGCGGACGGATTCGTCGGTAATTTCGGCTTCGGACTGGGGCACGGCATCGCCTGCAAGACAGATTACTGGGCCGAATTTCGTGATGCGATAATCATTGGATTGTCGGGAAAACGGCCGGCAGACACATCCGTACCGCTACCGCAGGGGTGTAGCCTGATCGGCATCATCGACGAAATGGATCTATCGGCGAATACCACGGTTATCGGACAGGTCTGGCAATGGAATTCAGCTGCCGCCGCCATCGAACCGCCACCAGTACGGCTGGTCCCCGGCCGCGGATATTGGGAGCAGGCGGCCCGGAAAACGACGCTGACAGCGCGGTAGGCAACCAGAGTCACCTGTTCCGCCACGGCGAACGTGAGTCCCGTTGGGACGGGACAACGTCCCTCACGAGATCAGCTTTCTTCTTGACACGTTATCCGCCTGAGGCGGATTTCCGCTTCGCTCCAACGCGCTTCACGATTCCGCGAGATGCAAACACATGCGGGCGATCCCGTCACGCAGCGTGGCGGGCGGCGTCAACAGCGAACAGACCAGGTGCCCTTCTTCTTGAAATTCGAAAAAATGACCAGGATGAAACAGAACATCCTGATACCGGAGCAGCTCGAGCGCCCATTCTTCGTCCGTGCGAATTACGGGCAGTTTGAGGACAGCGGACCAGCCGCCTTCCACACGCAGCACGCGCACCGGTGCGTCATCGAGATCTTGATTCAACTGCGCCAGGTTCTCCCGGAGACGGGCGAGAATTAGATCCTGTGCGGCCTGGCGATATTCCAAGATCGTCGGCGTCGCCATTTGAATCGGCGTCGAGACAGACAGGAAAGTGTCGGCAATGACCTCGAGATTACGCAAGGCGTCCCGCCGTTCCGGGCCCGGACCGCTCACGGCAACCCAGGCGAGCTTCATCTGCGGCAGGCCGGTAATCTTCGATAAACCACTGAGGGTAAATGTCAATGCTGTGTCGCTGCCAATGGCCGTCGAAACAGCATCGCGAGCAACGCTTAACCGGTAATCCAGGAATACCTCATCGACGATGATTGCCAGCCCATGCGCTCGGCACAGCTCCATAAGCTTCTGCCGTTCCTTCTCTTTCAGGTACGATCCGGTCGGGTTATTAGGACTCACAATAACGACTGCCCGCGAACGTGGTGTCATGACCCGCCGCACGGATTCGAGATCGACGGCCCAGGCGCCGTCGTAAAGGAGGTCATAGGGCAACGGCTCGACGCTCTCCAAGGCCGCTAGGAATGTGAACAGCGGGTAGCTCGGCCTCGGGATGAGCACCTGGTCGCCAGGATTGGCAAGCAGGCGAAAGAGGTGTGCGTACGCTTCACTGGTACTGCATGTCAGCACGATTCGCCCAGGATCGAACTCGACACCTCGAGTTTGACGATAATAATCGCAAACGGCCTGGCGCGTCGTAATCAGACCCGCCGGGTCGGGCTCATATTGCAATGCGGCCGGTTGCGCAAGGGCATTTAAAATATCGACCGGCGGCGCGTCGAGGCCGACCGCAGTTGGATTGGAGACCGTGAGATCGAGAATCGGTGTGCCTGACTGCTTCTTCGCAGCCAGCAGCCGCGCCAATGGATTAATTCCCGTCCCCCAATTCAAGCGTCGTGAAAAGGGAATGGGCGCATGCGCGTGTGATTCGAGGTTGCGACCTGATTTTTTCGGATTAATCGCCATCTATCAACCCTGATAGTTTGTCTATGAAGACCTTCCACACAACTCAATTCGAGGGTGGACGTCGCCGGGCCGGGCGTGGACGCAAGCGCATGGTGTGGCTGGTGCGAGTCATGATCTGGCTGGTCGCAGTGATCGCGGCCGTCGCCATTGTGATCGCTTTCAAGTACGGTGCGCATCAGGTGTTTTTCCAGCAGAACCCGCACTTCACCCTCCAAAACGTCTCCATTGAGATCGTCAAAGGAGCTATCAGCGAACGCGAGGTGCGGGATAACATAGGTATCCTCCCGAAAATGGACAATATCTTTGATGTCGACCTCAATGAGCTTCGCCAGGCGCTTCTGCTCCACCCGTTGGTTCAGGAGGTCGAGATCCGGCGTCGGCTGCCGGACATGGTCCACTTGAAGGTCTACGGGCGGACTCCTGTGGCCCAGCTGATCAGATCAGGCGGTCGTTTGATCGACTCTGAGGGCATCGTTTTGCCGGCAAATGCGACAGCGGAGGCACGTGGCCTGCCGGTCATTACAGGCATACCGAGACCAAAATCCTACCAGATCGGTAAGCCGATCCAGGACAGCAACGTCTTGAGCGCATTGCGATTTCTAAAGCTCAAAAAAACATTGGAAAGGGGGCACCTGCTCGACGTCGATTTCATTCAGCTCGAACGCAACGAGCAGTTCCGCGTCAATCTTCACGGAAAAAGCAAGTACTATATTCGCGACGGGGCTGTGGTCGTCATTCCAACGCGCGACATCGAGCTCGGCCTGCGTAAGACCTTCACGATACTCGATGAGCAGATTGCGGCGCGGGAATTGACGGCGTTTATCGATGCCACCTACGATCGCGCGCCGGTGAAGTGAAGGGCAGCCCATCATCATTCCAACGTCGCAACACTCCAATACACCAAATACTCCACCTTATCCTACATTCCAATCAACGTCATTAGGAGGCAAAATCATGACTATGGGATTGATCGTCGGAATCGTCATTGCCACTGTAGTCGTAATACTGATCCTGTCCGCTGTCCGCATCTACAACCGTCTGGTGCAGCTGCGCAACCGCTTTAAGAACGCGTTCAGCCAGATTGATGTCCAGCTGAAGCGCCGCTACGACCTCATTCCAAACCTTGTCGAGACGGCGAAGGGCTACATGAAACACGAACGCGAGACGCTCGAGGCCGTCATTGCTGCACGTAATCAAGCTTCAGCGGCCGGGGAACGGGCCGCCGCCAATCCCGACGATGCAACTGCCATTCAAGGTCTGATGGGCGCCGAAAGCGCTCTGACCGGCGCCCTCGGCCGGCTGTTTGCAGTCGTCGAGGCATATCCGGACTTGAAGGCAAACGAGAACATGTCGCGTCTGATGGAAGAAATGACGTCAACGGAGAACAAGATCGCTTTCGCGCGCCAGTCCTATAACGATTCCGTCATGACCTACAACACCGCCCGGGAAACCTTTCCCAACGTCGTTTTCGCCAATACCCTCGGCTTCCGCGAGGCGCAGATGTTTGAGATCACTGTCGAAGCCGAACGCGAAGCTCCGAAAGTTGAATTCTGATCAGCCGTGGATTTTTTCGAACACCAGGATGTCGCCCGCCGAAAGTCGTCGATTCTTGTCGTCTATTTCTGTGTCGCCGTCATCCTGATCATTGCGGCGGTTTACCTGACGTTCATCCTGATCTTCGTTGGCTTCAAGGTGAAAAGCGGCAGCGCGATCCCGGTACAGGGATTGTGGCATCCCGATTGGTTTCTGTGGGTCACCTGCGGAACCTTAGGGCTTGTCATTGTCGGCAGTCTCTATAAGACCCTGGCGCTTCGCGGCGGCGGCGACAGTATCGCGGCCAGCCTCGGCGGCCGTCTTGTCAATTCGAATACCGAAGATCTCGACGAACGGAAACTGCTCAACATCGTCGAGGAGATGGCGATCGCGTCGGGAACGCCGGTGCCGCGTGTGTATCTGCTCGATGACGAACAGGGCATCAACGCCTTTGCCGCCGGATACGCTCCCGGCGACGCCGTTATCGGCGTGACCCGCGGCTGCATGCGAATACTGACACGCGACGAGTTACAAGGGGTTATCGCGCACGAATTCAGCCACATCATCAATGGTGATATGCGCCTGAACATCCGCCTCATCGCCATACTCCACGGCATACTGCTTATTGGAATCGCGGGTTTTGTGATCTTTCGAAGCTTTCTGTTTGCCGGCCACGGCTATCATCACCGGCGCAGTAGCCGGCGGCAGGGCGGCAGCGCGATGGCGATTATCCTGCTCGGGCTGGCATTGATCGTGATCGGGTACCTCGGTGTGTTTTTCGGCAAATTGATCAAGAGTGCGATGTCCCGGCAACGGGAGTATCTTGCCGACTCATCGGCCGTTCAGTTCACCCGAAACCCGGACGGAATCGCCGGCGCCTTGAGAAAAATCGGCGGCTTTGCGAAAACCTCACGTATCGACCATCCCAGGTGCGAAGAGGCAAGCCATATGTTCTTCGGCAATGCGTTGAAGGCTTCGTTCCTCAATGCCATGGCGACGCATCCGCCGCTGATCGAACGCATCCAGCGCATCGATCCCTCGTTTACGGGCACGATTCCCGAGGTCTCGGCGCCAACTGCCGACGACGCACGTGAAGACGTGTCCGGCTTGGCGGCACGGCCGCCGGCGGCCGTGCCCTCCGCGCATCTCGCTGCCGATCCGGCGGCCGACATGGACTTCACCCCCGACGAGGTCGTCGCGCAAATCGGTGCGCCGGGGCCCGAGCACCTGGCTTACGCCGAACAACTGCGCGCTGCAATCCCGCCGGAACTGACCGCCGTCGTCCACGAACCGTTCGGGGCACGAGCCGTCTTCTACTGCCTGCTGCTGAACACAGACTTGGAGACACGGGATCGCCAAATGCAGCGGCTTGCCGAACACGCGGATGCCGCCGTTTTCAAAGAGACGCGACGCATCGCCGCGATGATCGATGCAACCGGTCCGGAAATGCGCTTGCCACTGGTCGACCTATCGCTACCGGCGCTCAAGGGGCTGTCGCCGCAACAGTACGCGAGTTTTCGCGACAACGTCCATTACCTCATCGAGGCTGATGAGAAAATCAGCCTCTTCGAGTACACCATGCACAGCATTCTGATTCGCAATCTCGATAACTACTTCGAGGGCCGAAAGCCGCCGCGCCCGAAGTACCATGCGTTGCGTGCCGTGACCCGCGAGTGTCAGGTTCTTCTCTCCACCCTGGCGCGTGTCGGCAGCGATCAGGCCGATGAGATCGACCGCGCCTTCACCGCCGGCGTCCGGCATCTCGATATATCTGACACTCCCTTTGTCCTGGCGCCCGAGGCCGAATGCGGGCTCAGCGCAATCAATCAGGCGCTCGAAAAGCTGGCCCTCGTATCCTTCAAGCTGCGCAAGCAAGTCATTCTCGCGTGTGCCGCCTGCATCTGCAGCGACCGGCATGTGACCATTGAGGAGGCAGAGTTGCTACGAGCCGTCACGGACTCATTGGCGTGCCCGCTGGTGCCCTTTATTCCGGGGCGCGCTGATGAAACCGAAATCCGGACCGAACATTGAAACGAATCATATGCGTTTACAATCCAAAGTCGCGCGGCGGCTCATTCGCCCAGCTCTGGCAGGAGTTCACAAACCTTCTTGATGACGCCGAGGATATCGACTGCGATCTGCTCGAAGTCGCCGACGGCAATCTCGGCGACCGGCTCACCGGGCGATTGCTTGAAGATTCCGGCGACTATTCGACAGTCACCGGCGGCGACGGCACGCACTGCGCTTTGATCAATGCCCTGTTGCGGTTCCAGAAAAGTCATCCCGAGCGCCGGCCGATTTCATACCTACCGATTCCCTTCGGTACCGGTAACGACATTGCCAAATCCGTCGGCTTCAAACCGGGACGCGGATGTGTGCCCAGCGCGGTGCAAGCCATTCCCGGCGGCGGCGAGCACCGACGGGACCTGGGCCGATGGCGATCGTTGTACTTCGCCGATGCCTTCAGCATCGGGCTTGATGTCGCCATACTGGCAACTCACAATGCAATGGAGGCGGCACTCGGTCAGCGCGCCGCGGACTGTTCCGTTTATCGAGCAGCTACATGGTCTATGCGGCAGGCGCCATGAAAACAATCCTGCGCGGTCCAAAGTTAGAGGGCCAACTAACGGTCGATGGCGCGCCTTGGTTCAGCGGCCGCTTCAACAACCTTGTGATCAATAATACCCGCATTTACGGCGGCGAGTTCGATATCACGCCGGTTGCACTGACCAAAGATGGTCGATTGGATTCGGTTGTCTTTCGCAGTCGGAGGGATTATTTCTACAATTTCGCCCGGGCATATTGGCGACTGCCTGCATTTCTCAAGCCCAATCGCCGAACGCCCGGCCCGAATCAGTCGCATTACCGGCAGGCCCGATCGATTGTCATCAAGCTGACTGAACCGATACCGCTCCAGATCGATGGTGAGCTGTTCGCACCATCCGACAGTTTCAAGATCGGCATTGCCCCCAAGGCCGTGACGGTGAGAACTCCCGGTACCGAGTAACCGGCCGTCACGAATTGCACGTCACCGCGCAGGTACATGGCTTAGTTCGTTCGCGTCCTCGTCCTTCGTCCTCGTTTTCGAAACCGCCGCGCAATCGAGGACGGGGACGACACCATTCACCATTCCCAATTAACCATTCCCCATCGCCTCCATGTCCGACTCACGATTCATCATCGGCATCGACCTGGGCACGACCAATATCTCGGCCTATTACGTCGATACGAAGACCGCCGTTGATGAGGTCGTGAACTTCCCCATACCTCAGGTCGTCGCGGCGGGCGAGGTGGATGCGCTACCGCTGCTGCCTTCGTTCTGCTATCTCCCGGGCCCGAACGAACTGCCCAAGGGCGCCCTCAAGCTGCCCTGGGACCGGGCACCGGTGGTCACCGTCGGTAAATTCGCACGTGACCAGGGTGCCCTTGTCCCGTATCGTCTCATCGCCTCGGCAAAATCGTGGCTGGCCCACGCCGGCGTCGACCGGACCCGGCCAATCCTGCCGTGGGGCAGTGAGGTCGGCGATCAAGCCCGCTCGCCGGTGGCCGCCACGGCATTGTATCTGAGTCACATAAAAAATGCCTGGGATCAGACATTCAAACGTTTGAAAGGCCCGAACAGCCTGCCCTGCACGCTCGACAATCAGCAGGTCATCATCACCATTCCGGCGAGCTTCGACGAGACGGCGCGGGAGCTGACTATTGCGGCGGCATACGAAGCCGGCTACGGTGAATTTCTTCTGCTCGAAGAACCGCTCGCCGCGTTTTACGCCTGGCTGCAGAAGAACGGAAACGACTGGACCAGAAAAATCAAGGCCGATGAAAAGGTCCTGATCATCGACATCGGCGGCGGCACGACGGATTTCTCCATTGTCGAGATGGATGCCGAGGGTAAGCTCAATCGCTTTGCCGTCGGCGACCATCTGCTGCTCGGCGGCGACAATATCGACATCGCTTTGGCACGTATGCTCGAGGAGAAGTGGAATGTCAAACTGGGGCCGACGGACTGGGCGATGCTCTGCCAGCTTTGCCGCAAAGCCAAGGAAACGATCCTCGAGTCACGGCGGCAAACGGCCGACATCACCCTCCTGGAAAAGGGCAGCTCAATCCTGCAGAACATGCGCAAGGCGATCCTGCGGCGTGCGGACTTGCTGAACGTTCTCGAGAATGGTTTCTACCCGGACATCGGGACCGATGACCCGCCGATTCGCAAGGGCGCAGGCATCCGCGCCATGGGTCTCCCCTACGCCGCCGAGCCCGGTATTACGCGGCATCTCCTGCAGTTCCTGCGCTTCGCCGCCAGAGTCGCCGGGACCGCGGAGAACGGCGCTGCTGAGCAAACGCCGATCATTTTCCCCGAAAAAGTTCTGTTCAACGGCGGCAGCACCAAATCCGCGTATGTTCGCCAGCGAATTCTTTCGACCATTGCCGGCTGGTTCCCAAAGCGTGAGTTGCCCAAAGAGCTGCGCGGTGCCGACTCCACGCTTGCCGTTGCCATCGGCGCCGCCTATTACGGCCTCGTCCGCCGCGGCGCCGGCATTAAAGTTCGCAGCGGTATCGCTCGGTCGTACTACCTCGAAGCGCGTGACAGCGACGGCGCCACACACTTGGTGACGGTGATTCCCCGAGACACCGATGAAGGCGTCACCATACACGTGCCCGGAAATTATCTTCTGCATACCAATGAGAAGGTCGTCTTCAATCTCTTTTGCTGCGCCGCTCGTGTTCTCGACGACCCCGGCGATATCGTATCGGCGACGGCGGATCTGTCTCTCGTGGCCCCGCTCGTATCAGTCATAGAATATGAACAGGCGGAAGCCGAGACGGTCTCCGTCAATGTCGCCGCCCGTCTGACCGAGGTCGGGACCCTCGAGCTGGTTCTCGAAGCCGTCGACGACGACCACCAATGGCCGCTGCGCTTTGACTTGCGGCCCGTCGACGACACCGCGGCCCCGGAAACCGCCGCCGAAGCGGCCGTCGTCATTGACACTGTCCGTATGGACGCCGCCAAAGAGATGGTGCGCGAATGCTTCCATGGCCGCTGGTCCGATCTTCGCAAGATCAGCGCCGAACTCGAAGCGCATTTCGAAATCTCAAAACGGAACTGGCCGCTGCCGCTCCTCCGCGAATTGGCGGATGGCATTTTTGAACTCAAAGACAGCCGCTCGCGATCGCCCAAGCATGAGGCACGCTGGTTCAACCTCCTCGGCTATTGCCTGCGCCCGGGCTTCGGCGATCCGGGCGATAACCTGCGCCTGCGCGAAGTCTGGAAGCTCTGGTTTGAGGCCCGGGTTTTCCGCCTGCATCCGGAGGTCGCGGCGGAATGGTGGGTGTTCTGGCGCCGCGTTGCCTCCGGCCTCAAAGTCGGGCATCAAATCACCATCGCCCAGTCGCTCGAGAAAATCCTGTTCCCGGAAGGCGCGGTTCAGGTAAGTATTCGTCATGGCGAACGCGCTCGCCAGGAAATGTGGCGCTGCCTCGCCTCGCTCGAGATGCTGCCGGTAGGCATGAAAACCGCATGCGGCAACATGCTGCTGGGTTCGTCCGAGGAACGGCGGGATTTCGAATTCTGGGTGCTGGCTCGACTCGGCGCCCGCCAACTATTCCACGGCCCCGAAACCGCGGTCCTGCCGCCTGAGGTTGTGGCCAAGTGGGTCGAAATACTGGTCGATATCGGCGGTGACGTGCGCCCCGCTAAGATGCGGTTGTTCGCCATCGCCCGCCTAGCGATGATGACCGGTGACCGCCGATTCGACCTGCCGCACCACATCCTCAACCGGGCCCAGGCGTTTATGGCCGAACACAAATGTCCGCCACGCTGGATGGACGGGTTGCAGGCCCCCATTCACCTGACCATGGAAGAGCAGGCCAAAATCATCGGCGATTCCCTGCCCCCCGGTCTGATCCTGGTGGAAGAATGATCGACCACCCGCAAAGCGGGTGGTATTAGGACCCCCCCCTCCGAAGGGGGCGTTGACCTGTACCTGCATATAAAATCAAACATACTTCTTCAGCGCGCTGATGCTCTGGGCATAATAAGCGGTACCGAAGAGGTTGAGGTGGTTCAAGAGGTGGTAGAGCTGGTAGATATCCTCACGATAATCGGCGCCGGGGGGAAGCGGGTACGCCTCGTCGTAGGCACGGTAAAAAGCGCTGTCGAAACCGCCGAACAACTGCGTCATGCCCAGATCCGCTTCCCGGTGACCGTAGTATACCGCCGGGTCGATAAGGCATGGATGCCCTTCGGCGGTCGTCATGTAATTACCGCTCCAGAGATCCCCGTGCAGCAGGGACGGGGCCTCCTCACTACCCGCCAGAATATCGTCGATCCGGGTCTCGAGCCGCTGGAACAGCGTGCTGAGCTCAGGTGTCGCAATGCCGTTACGCTCGGCCAGGCGATATTGAAAGAGTAGACGACAGTTGAAATAGAACTCCGGCCAGCCGGCCGGATCGGTCAGTGACGGCGTGTTCCGCTGGTTTGTCGAACCGATGAAGTTGTCCTCGTAAAAGCCGAAGCTGTCGGCGTGATGTCCATGCAGACCGGCAAAGCGGCGGCCAAAGTCGGACATGAAACCGGCGCTCGGCATGCCGGTCCGGATGTGCTCGAGAACGATAAAGCCATCCTCGACGTGAATGACCTCCGGAACGGCGATGGCGCCCGGCTTTGCCAACTCACGCAGCCCGTTCGCTTCCGCGGGAAACACGCCGCGGCTGCCCCCGGCCGTCTTGACGAATACCGTGCGACCCGACGCTAAGGTGACGATCCCGGCATCGGCAATGCAACCACCGCCCACCAACGCGTAGCCGACCACTGCCTCACCCATGACATCCGACAGACGTTCTTTAACAGTGGCGCCGAGCATATCGAAACAAGGTGCGAGGGTTCAAAGGTGCTACGTGTTTTTGCAGTGTACGAAATTGCACCACCAGACCGCGTCGGTCGCGCAATTGCCGTAGGGACAGGGCTCGCCCCTGCCTGCACGACCCGTTCGACCTGCGAGGATGGGGTGCCGCCGGCCAGAATCGACCACCCGTCTGTCTCCGGTCCCGCCATTCGACACGGTTTGGTCGGCCCGCGGTTCGGGCGGCCGCGAGGGCCGCCCCTACAGCCTGTTCCCAACCGATGTTATCTGGTCGAGCCTGTTTCCCCAGCCTGATTATCCGGGCACCATCATGACAGAACGATTGAAATCAGCGGCCGTGTACTCGCGGTTCGCTGAAGTGATTGGCTCTCTCCTGTCCGCGTTGCCGAGCACGGACGTTCTGTATCGCGTAAGTATCGCCGGCTGGCGGATCGCAACGCGACTCACGTCGTCCTCGTCCTCGATTCCTGGTTGCTTCCTTTTACGTCCATAAGATCGCGCTAACGCGCTCCGAGAACGAGGATCGTCCCGACTCTTTCGCATCGGGACTGAGGACAAGGATCCGCCAGCCGGCGGACTGAAAGACGTCACTCGAGCAACCGCATTCGTTAAATTTTGCTTGACAGAACACGGATTGTCAGTCCATTCCCCATCAACCATCTTCCATGATTTCTTCCAGCAAGCCATCACAGCCATCCTCGAGGATATCGAGCACCTGCTCGAATCCCCAATCGCTGCCGTAATAAGGATCCGGGACCTGCGCGACCGTATGCCGGCAGCAGAAGTCCGTGAACTTATGGATCTTCCGGCGAAAGCGCCCGTCCGTGTCGAGGGCGGTGAGGTCCGACAGGTTCTTATCGTCCATGGCAATGATGTAATCGAAGTTGGCCAGGTCGCGGGGCGCGTCGATTTGTCGTGCCATGGATTCCAGGTCGTAGCCACGCCGTGCGGCATGCTTTCGCATGCGCGCGTCGGCCGGCTCGCCCACGTGCCACAGGCCGATCCCCGCCGAATCGCAGCTGACGCGGTCCGCGAGTCCCTGACGCGCGATCCGTTCATTCATGATCGCCTCGGCCGATGGCGATCGGCAGATGTTGCCAAGACAGATGAAGAGGATTGTTGCTTTCATCGACGCAATGTCTGGCGACCTGTACGATTAGAATATCTGATTCTAATCGCCCTCCACCATTCCTCCTAATACGCCACCAGTTCGCGGGCTTTGGCGACGATGCGCTCCGCGTTCGGAAAACAATGCTGTTCCAGCTCGGGACTGCAGGGAATAGCCTGTTCGGCAGCACCCAACCGCGTGAACGGCGCCTCCAGATTCTCGAATGCCCCCTCCATGACAACAGCCGCCAACTCGGATCCGACACCGCCGATGACAGGCGATTCCTCGATGCTGATGCCGCGTCCGGTCTTGGCAACGCTTTCGAGAACGACCGTCGTATCCATCGGCTTCACGGTGCGCAGATCGATTACCTCGGCGGCAATCTCCTCGGCGGCCAGCTGCTCGGCTGCCCGCAGCGCCGCCGAAACATGGCGCCCGTAACTGATCAGGCTGACGTCGGAACCTGAGCGGACAACGCAGGCACTGCCGATCGGCAGCGCTGTCAACGGCTCGGCTACCGGTCCCTTGCGCGCGTACAAGGCCTTGTGTTCGACGAAGACGACGGTCGTACCCAGATCATAGGCGCCGAGCAGAAGGGCGGCGGCATCCCCCGGATTCGACGGGCAACAGATGACCAGGTTGGGAACATTCAGCAGCAGGCCCTCGAAGCTTTGCGAATGCGTCGGTCCGTACGCCCGGCCCCCGCCAGCCGGCGTTCGAATGATCAGGGGTATCGAGAATTCATCACCGTAGATCTCCTGCCATTTAGCGGCAATGTTGATCAAACCGTCACAGGCCAGGAGCATGAAATCCATAAACATGATCTCGACGATCGGATGACTCCCCATCAACGCGGCACCCGTAGCGATGCTGACAATGCCTGCTTCGCTGATCGGCGTATCGATGACGCGATCCGGCCCGAATTCCTCGACAATGCCGGCCGAAATCTTGAACGCACCGCCATACACGCCGATGTCTTCCCCCATCAGGATGGACTCCGGATGCTCACGAAGGATCTGGTTAATGGCTTCGCGAATCGCCGCGGACATGGATAGTTCACGCATGGTTCTTCTCTAACGTTCGGAAATCAGTCATTCGTCCGTCTCCCGGGAAAACTGTTCAGCGGCCTCGAGTTCCTGCCCGATCTCCGCCTCCATAGCGGTGTCACGCGCATCGGTCCAGCCGTGTTGGTCCGTCAAAAGTTGCCGCAGGCGCGCGATCGGATCTTTGTTCTGCCATCTGGCCTCCTCGTCCCGCGAGCGATAGAGGCATTGATCCCCTCGCGAATGCCCGCCCAGACGGTACGTCTTCAACTCGATAAACACCGGCTCCGGCGCGGCGGTGATCCGCTCACGATGCCCCCGGACAACGTTAAACACCGCCAACAGATCGTTGCCGTCGACGATGTCACGCGTCATGGCGAAGGCAGCAGCGCGGTCCGCGGCATCCGCCACCGGCGACACGTCCCGATGCGCCGTCGACATGGCATACTCATTGTTCTCGCAAACGAATAGTACGGGCAGATGCCAGATCGCCGCCATGTTCAGACTCTCGTGAAAGATGCCTTCACCGGTCGCGCCCTCGCCGAAAAAAACCATGGCGACGCCGGGCTTTTTCTGAAGTTTCTTGTTGAGCGCCGCACCGACCGCCAGCGGAATGGTCCCGGCCGTTATCCCGTGGGTGCCCATGAAATTGAGAGAGCGAATCGCGATGTGCTGGCTACCGCCGCGACCGCCCGAATAGCCCCGCGGTCTGCCGAAGATCTCGGCCATTATGCGGCCCGGCTCCGCCCCACGTGCCAGCAGGTGGCCGTGCCCGCGATGGTTGCTGAAGAGCACATCCTCCGGCTCCAACGCCGTGCAGACGCCCACCGCACACGCCTCCTGCCCGATGCAAAGATGCGTCGTGCCGGCAACGATTCCCTGCAGAAACAGCTCGTTCAGCCGGAATTCAAAAGCGCGGATCAGGCGCATCGTTCGGTATGCCGCCTGAAGTCGTTCGGATGTCACTATCATACCCCAGTGAGGAGTGTAAGTGTTTCCACCATAGGCGGAAACACTGAATACTTAACACTGCATACTGCGCCCTGGCCACCGTATCGGCATCCCCGATCACCGTTCGCCATTGCGCCCGCCAACGACCGGATCACCGTCCACTGAAATATCCGAATACAGGGTGAACGGATTGCCCTCCGGATCGGCGAATGTGATGCATCGCTTTCCGGGAATCTCGACGATCGGCCGCACTTCCCGGATCTCCCAGGTGCGCAGCCGCTCGATCATCTTCTCGAAGTCGTCCACGGCATAGAGCCAGGCGACCTCACGTTTCGTATTGTTCGGCACAACGGTGTCACATTGCTCCAGAACCAGAATGCCGCCGCCAGGCAACGGGAACTCGACCCAAAAATGCTGTCAACGGCCGGATTGCCCAGCTGCAGCACGTCACGATAGAACGCCCGCTGCCGCGGTAATTCCAACACCTGAATCAGGACGCCGTACGGAACTTTGGATTTTTTTCACTTTGCTGATCATAGCAACGCGAGAGTTTGCAAGGGGTATAACTCGGCCGGTATATTACATCTTTTTCGAATGAATTGAAAATTCGGGGTGCAACTTTTCAGAGACGTCGCGCGTATAGCCTTATGAACCGTACGAAATATGAAAACCCGCTCGTCGACCGGTATGCCGGCAAGGAGATGAGCCGCATCTGGTCGCCACAGGCCAAATTCACCACATGGCGTCGGCTCTGGATCGCCCTAGCCGAGGCGGAAAAGGAACTCGGCCTCGACATTACGGACGAGCAGATTGCCCAGATGAAGGCCAATATCGACAACATCGACTTTGACTTAGCAGCAGCAAAAGAAAAAGAGCTGCGGCACGATGTCCAGAGCCATATCCATACCTTTGGCGAGGCGTGTCCGTTGGCCAGGCCGATCATTCATCTCGGCGCCACCAGCTGTTATATCACCGACAACACCGAATTGATCCAGATGAAGGACAGTGCCCAGCTGATCCGGCGCCAGCTCCTTGGGTTGATCGCGGCCTTGCGTGCGTTCGCCCACAAGCACAAAGACCTGCCGACGCTCGGCTTCACGCATTATCAACCGGCACAGTTGACGACTGTCGGAAAACGCGCGGCCTTATGGCTCCATGACTCCCTCATTGATTTCACCCATTTGCAACGTCTCATTGACGACCTGCCGTTTCGCGGCGCCAAAGGCACAACCGGCACGCAGGCCAGCTTTCTGGCCTTGTTCGACGGCGACCACGAAAAGGTGAAGCAGTTGGATCGAATGGTGACCCGGCGTATGGGCTTTCAACGAACCGTGCCCGTGAGCGGTCAGACGTACTCGCGGAAATACGACTTCATCGTTGTCAGCACTCTTTCCGGGATCGCGCAGTCCGCTCATAAGATGGCCGGGGATATCCGGCTGCTCATGAACCTGCGCGAGATGGACGAGCCATTCGAGGAGAATCAGGTCGGCTCCAGCGCCATGGCGTACAAACGCAACCCAATGCGCAGCGAACGCATCTGTGCCCTCGCCCGTTACCTGATCTCGCTTCCCGCGAATACGGCAAATACCCATGCGAATCAATGGCTG